>CAZHTW010000019.1:0-8444 GCA_964535865.1 uncultured Sandarakinorhabdus sp.
GATCAGCTGGGCCAGATCCTCGATCGAATAGATGTCGTGGTGCGGCGGCGGGCTGATCAGGGTGACGCCGGGGGTGGAGTGGCGCAGCTTGGCGATCAGTTCGGTCACCTTGAAGCCGGGCAGCTGACCGCCCTCGCCCGGCTTGGCACCCTGAGCGACCTTGATTTCGATCTCCTCACAGGCGTTGAGATATTCCGCCGTAACGCCAAAGCGGCCCGACGCGATCTGCTTGATCACGCTGTTGGCATTGTCGCCATTGGCATAGGGCGTGAAGCGGGCCTTGTCCTCGCCACCTTCGCCCGAAACCGCCTTGGCGCCGATGCGGTTCATCGCAATCGCCAGCGTCTCATGCGCTTCGGGTGACAGCGCGCCCAGGCTCATGCCCGGCGTAACGAAGCGCTTGCGGATTTCGGTGACGGATTCCACCGACTCGATCGGCACCGCGTGCGTGCCCGGCACGAAATCGAGCAGATCGCGCAGGGAAATCGGCGGCAGCGCCTGCACGCCGCGGCTGAACTTCAGATAGTCGCTGTAGCTGTCGCGACTGACAGCGGTTTGCAGCAGGTGGATCAGCTGGGCGCTCCAGGCGTGGGCCTCCCCACCGGCGCGCCAGCGATACAGGCCGCCCACCGGCAACGCGATCACGTCCTCATCCCACGCCTTCTCGTGACGCAGCTGGGCGTTGATGAACAGGGATTCAAAGCCTTCGCCCGAAATCTTGGCCGGCATGCCGGGGAAGAAATCATGCACCAGCGCGCGGGACAGGCCGACGGCTTCGAAATTATAGCCGCCGCGATAGGATGAGATGACCGCGATGCCCATCTTGGCCATGATCTTCAACAGGCCGTCATCAACCGCCTTCTTGTAGCGGGCGACGCAGTCGCTCAGCGTCAGCGCACCGAACAGGCCGCGGGCATGGCGATCGGCAATCGCCTCCTGCGCCAGATAGGCATTCACCGTGGTGGCGCCCACACCGATCAGCACGGCGAAATAATGCGTGTCCAGCGCCTCGGCGGCGCGCACGTTGATGCTGACATAGGTGCGCAGGCCCTTCCGAACGAGGTGAGTATGCACACCGGCGGTGGCGAGGATCATGGCGATGCCGGCGCGGGTGGCCGACTGATGCTCATCGGTCAGGAACAATTGTGTCTTGCCCTGACGCACCGCCGTTTCGGCTTCGGCGCGGATGCGGGCGATGGCGGCACGCAGGCCAGAAGGGCCGCTGGCGATATCGAACGTGCAGTCAATCTCCGCCACCTGGCGGCCGAAATGATCCTTCAGCACCTGCCAGTCACGATTGGTCAGCGTGGGGGAATCCATCACCATCACGCCCGATTGGGTGGCCTCATCGTCAAGGATGTTGGTGAGGTTTGAAAAGCGCGTCTTCAGGCTCATCACGCGGGTTTCGCGCAAGCTGTCGATCGGCGGGTTGGTGACCTGGCTGAAGTTCTGCCGGAAGAAGTGGCTGAGGTTGCGGGCGTTTTCGGAAATCACCGCCAGCGGCGCATCATCGCCCATGCTGCCCACGGCCTCCTTGGCGTCTTCCACCATGGGGGCAAGGATCAACTCCATGTCTTCCAGCGTCTGGCCGGCGGCGATCTGGCGGCGGCGCAGCGCATCGCGGGCATAGGCCGCGCCGGGTTCGGGGCCCTGGCGGCCGGGCAAGGCTTCGAAATTGGTGAAGCCGGCCACCAGCGCCGCATAATCCTGCGCGCCGGCCACCTTCGCCTTGATTTCGGCATCGCTGAAAAACTGCGCCGGTGCGGCATCAAGGTCGACCGCGATCATCTCGCCGGGACCGAGTGCACCCTTCTTGACCACATCGACTTCCGGCACCACCACCATGCCGGCTTCGCTGCCGGTGATCAGCAGCCCATCGCGGGTGAGGCAGTAACGCATCGGCCGCAGCGCGTTGCGGTCCAGCCCGGCCACCACCCAGCGGCCATCGGTCATCGCCAGCGCCGCTGGGCCGTCCCACGGCTCCATCAGCGAGGCGAAGAAGGCATACATGGCCCGCGTGGCGGGATCGAGCGTGTCATCCTTCTGCCAGGCCTGCGGGATCAGCATCAGCTTGGCGGTCGGCGCATCCCGGCCCGAGCGCACAAAGGCTTCGAACACCGCATCCAGCGCCGCTGTGTCCGACGCGCCAGCCGGGATCAGCGGCTTGATATCCTCGGAATGCTCGCCAAACGCGGCGGCCGCCATCTTGATTTCGTGGCTTTTCATCCAGTTGGTGTTGCCGCGGATGGTGTTGATCTCACCATTGTGCGCCAGTGTGCGGAACGGCTGGGCCAGCCACCATTGCGGGAAGGTGTTTGTGGAATAGCGCTGGTGATAGATGGCAAAGCGGGAAACGAACCGCTCGTCGTTCAGATCGGGATAAAAAACGCTGAGCGATTCCGCCAGGAACAGCCCCTTGTAGATCAGGGTGCGGCACGACAGCGAACAGAAATAGAAACCCTGGATCTGGGCTTCGATCACCTTCTTCTCGATGCGGCGGCGGATCAGGAACAGGTCCTTCTCAAACTGCTCCTTGGCGTCTTCGCCCTGGTCCACCGGGCCGGCGATCATGATCTGCTCGATTTCCGGACGGCTCAGCATCGCCTTGTCGCCGATGCAGCTGATGTCCACCGGCACCTGCCGCCAGCCATAGACCTTGTAGCCAAAGCCGATGATTTCGGATTCGACGATGGTGCGGCAGGCTTCCTGCGCGCCCAGATCGGTGCGCGGCAGGAACACCTGGCCCACCGCCAGCAGGCCGGCCACCGGCTTCTGGCCGTGGCGTTCCACATGTTCGTGGAAGAAATCGATCGGGATCTCCACCAAGATGCCGGCGCCATCGCCGGTCTTGCCATCGGCATCCACGGCGCCGCGGTGCCACACCGCCTTCAACGCATCGATCGCCGCCGTCACCACCCGGCGCTGCGGCCGGCCATCGGTGGCGGCCACCAGGCCCACGCCGCAGGCATCGCCTTCGAGTTCGGGGCGATACATGCCCTGTTCGGCCATGCGGGCACGCTCGGCAGCGCTGGCGGTGAAGATGGGCTGGTTGGTCATGGGCGTGGCTTCCGAAAGGACGGGCTTATTTCTTGGGCGGCGCGGCGCTGTTCAGCGGGGCAAGCGCGGCACCGATGCGTGCGCCATTGGCCTGCATGGCGGCATCGATCTTCGCACCGATCAACCGCCCGGTTTGCAGGGCGATTTCCTGCTGCACCAGGTTTTGCCGCGCCGCCATCTTCACGCCCAGCGGGCTGCGATAAAAGGCGATGAGCGCATTGAGTTCTGCCGCGGTATATTGCCGGGCATAGGCCTGGGCGGCGGCGGCCACCACGGCGTTGCTGTTCTGCTGGATCACCTTGGCGGCGATCTCGGCCTGGATGGCGCCGGCCTTTTGCAACGCGGCATCAAATTTCGCCTTGTTGGCCTGATAAGCCGGGATGAAGCCCGGCTGCTGCGCCAGCATGGAGCCGATCACATTGCCGCGCTTCATCTGGGCCAGCGTGCCATCCATCTGGCGCTGCAAACTGGCCTTCATGCCCAGTTGCGCCACAAGCGCATTGGCGGCCTGCATGGTGGCTGCATCGGCCTTCACCGGCGGCGGGGCCGGCGGAACGCGCGGCGGCGCCGGCGGCTGGGCGGTGGCCCCGCCCAGGGTGGCAACGCTGGCAATCAGGATGGTCGGCAGAAACGGCATGGGATCTCCTCAGGCGCGGACAGGATCAGGCCGCAGCGGCCGCGCCGGCTGTGACATTGGCTTTGGCGCGCAGATATTGATGCATCTGCACCGCCACGTCACGCCCGTCGCGCACGGCCCACACCACAAGCGACGCACCGCGCACGATGTCGCCGGCAGCGAACACGCCGTCCATCCCGGTCATCATGGTGCGATGATCGATGCGCACCGTGCCCCAGCGCGTCACCGGCAATTCGGGCGCGCCGAACAGGGTGGGCAAATCTTCGGCATCAAAGCCCAGCGCCTTGATCACCAGATCGGCGCGGGCGGTGAAGCGGTTGCCGGCATCGGCTTCGGGCGCGCGCCGGCCATCGGCACCAGGCTGGCCCAGTCGCATCGCTTGCGCCACCACGCCATCGGGCGTGATTTCGGCCGGGGCGGCCAGCCAAGCGAACTCCACGCCCTCTTCCTCGGCATTGGCGACCTCGCGCGCCGACCCCGGCATATTCTCACGGTCGCGGCGATACAGGCATTTCACACTGGCAGCGCCCTGGCGGATGGCGGTGCGCACACAATCCATCGCGGTATCGCCGCCGCCGATCACCACCACATGCTTGCCCGCGGCATCCAGCTGCGCCGCGTCCGGCACGCTGTCACCAAAATCAGCGCGGTT
This sequence comes from uncultured Sandarakinorhabdus sp., assembly GCA_964535865.1. Classification (GTDB taxonomy): domain Bacteria; phylum Pseudomonadota; class Alphaproteobacteria; order Sphingomonadales; family Sphingomonadaceae; genus Sandarakinorhabdus. The sequence goes on from CAZHTW010000019.1 coordinate 4,347, forward strand.
GGCGGCGATCAGATAATCCAGCGCTTCCAGCGTGCTGGGGCCGTTGGCGCCCGGCACATCCACCGCGCGCGCCTTGTACACGCCGGTGGCGATCAGCACAGCATCATGGCGTTCCCGCAGATCGGCCAGGCTGGCATCGCGGCCCACGGCGAAATTCTGATGGAAGCGCACGCCGCCCGCCGCCAGCCGCTCCACCCGGCGCATCACCACCGGCTTTTCCAGCTTGAAACCGGGAATGCCATAGGTGAGCAGGCCGCCGGCCCGGTCGTGCCGGTCATAGACATGCACATCATAGCCCTTCACGCGCAGCGCTTCGGCCACGGTCAACCCGGCCGGGCCGGCACCGATGATGCCAACGGATTGGCCAGAACGGTCGGCCACTGGCTTCAGCGGCTTCACCCAACCCATGTCCCACGCGGTGTCGGTGATGAATTTCTCCACCGACCCGATGGTCACGCTGCCAAAATCCTTCTCGATCACGCAATTGCCTTCGCACAGCCGGTCCTGCGGGCAGATGCGGCCGCAGATTTCCGGCATGGCGTTGGTCGCGGCGGACACTTCATAGGCCTCTTCCAGCCGGCCTTCCGCCGTCAGCTTCAGCCAATCCGGGATATTGTTCTGCAACGGGCAATGCACCTGGCAGAACGGCACGCCGCATTGGCTGCAACGCCCGGCCTGTTCTTCGGCCTTGGCCAGGATGAAGGGGCGACTGATTTCCAGAAAGTCCTGGGCGCGCGCTTCGGCGGCCCGCTTGGCCGGGTAGGCCTGATCCCGCTCGACAAATTTCAGCAATTTTGTTGCGCCCATGGCCCGCCGTCCTTTCGATGCGGCTGCCCAAACCATATCAATGCGCTCTTGTCACGGAAAAAGCGCATATTAGGTCAGTATTTATGCCACAAAATAGGGCGGCGCCTGAAATATGGGGCGCTATTCCCCGCCATAACGGCCGATACGGCCCTATCTCAGGGTCAGCCACACCAACGCCGCGCTGCCGGCCACGATTCGATACCAGGCAAAGGGCGCGAAGCCGAAGCGGCTGACCAGCGCCACAAAGCCCTTCACTACCACCAGCGCCACCACAAAGCTGACCGCAAAGCCGATGCCGATGGCACCCAGGTTTGAGGCATCCAGCGCGTCGCGGTTTTTCCACAGCATCAAAACGGTGGCGCCCGAAATGGTGGGCACGCCGAGGAAAAAGCTGAACTCCGCCGCCGTCTTGCGGTCCACACCCAGCATCAGCGCCGCCATGATGGTGGCACCCGAACGCGACACGCCGGGGATCATGGCGATGCACTGGCCCAGCCCGATCAGCAGCGAATTGCGCGTGGTGAGCGCCTCCACGCCAAACACCCTGGGCTCACCCATGCGTTTTTCGATCCACAAGATGGCCACGCCGCCAACAATCAGCGACACCGCCACCGTCATCGGACTTTCCAGCAGCGCCTCGACCGCCTTGATGAACAGCACACCCATGATCGCCGCCGGCAAAAAGCCCAGCAGCACGTTGCGCAGGAAGGCAAAAGCGGTAGGCTCGCGCTGCAACAGCCCGCGCCCAACGCCAACAAACCGACCCCAATAGGCCACCAGCACGGCCAGGATCGCGCCCGACTGGATGGCGATGTCAAAGGTCGCCCCGGCCTCTCCCGAAAAGCCCAGCAGCTCGCCAGCCAGGATGAGGTGCCCGGTGGAGGACACTGGCAGATATTCGGTCAGCCCCTCGACAATGCCGAGCAGGATGATGGTGAGAAGATCGGGCTGGTTCACGCTGTGCCGTCCTGACCCGGCGCCGCAAAGCGCCCGCCGCGGCGATAGCGCGCCAGCATGGCCGGCAAGAACGCCGCCAGCGGTGTGGCCGTCACAGCCAGATCAGCCAGCGTGCGCGCGCCGGGGGCAACGACATTGCCCTGTTTCAGCATGGCGAGCTGATCCGAGTTCATCGGCATGAATGGCAACAAATCGCCCACCCGCGCCAGCAGGCCCGATGTGAAGTCCGAAAATGAGACAACCGGCCGATCCAGCCCGGTTAGGTCTGAAATCATCTGCAGGATCGTCGCAAAGCTGAGCACATCGGGGCCGCCCAGTTCGAAAATCTGCCCGCGCGCATCGGGCCGGATCAGCCCGGCCAGCACGGCATTGGCGACATCGTGAACATACACCGGCTGGAACAGGCTGCTGCCCGAAATCGCCGGCAGGAACGGCGCAATGCGCGCCATGCCGGCAAAGCGGTTGAAAAACTGATCTTCCGGCCCGCCCACCAGGCTGGGCCGCAGGATCACCGCGCCTGGCATCGCCGCCAGCACCGCCTGCTCGCCCTCACCCTTGCTGCGGGCATAGGCGATGCGGCTGCCGGCATCGGCACCAATGGCGGACACCTGCACAAAGGCCGTGGCACCGGCGGCGGCCGCAGCCCGCGCCGCCCGGCCCGCTCCTTGTGCCTGCAGGGCATCAAAACGCTGGCCGCCGCTTTCCGCCAATATGCCCACCAGATTGACCCCGGCACTGGCCCCGGCAAAGGCCGCGGCCATATCGGCATCGCTGTTGATATTGCCCGAAACCACCTGGATCTGGCCCAGATCGCCCAACGGCTTCAAGAACAAGGCGCTATCGGCATGGCGGGAGACGGCGCGCACCCGATACCCGGCACGCGCCAGCGTCTGCACCACATACCGCCCGATGAAGCCGGCCCCACCCACCACGGTGATCAGCGCGCCGGCCGGCAACGGCGCCATGTCTGCATGATTCTGGCTCATGCCATCGGGCTTTAGCGGCCTTGACCGGCCTTGTCTTGCGACACTTTGGTGGCGATGCCCACACGGCGGCAAATGCTGGGCCTGCTGGCATTTTCTTGGTCAAAGCGGTTGACAAGCCCTGATTCCACCCATATCTGCCACCGCCTACCCCGTGCCCAGATGGCGGAATTGGTAGACGCACCAGCTTCAGGTGCTGGCGCTCGCAAGGGCGTGGAGGTTCGAGTCCTCTTCTGGGCACCACATTCCTGCAAATCAAAGCAGACCGCTAGGCTGGGCCGGCAAGTTGAGTGTGATCCGCTGGTATCTGGCGGCAGTGCCTAACAGACTTCTCGATCTATCATGAGACCAAGGGGTCAAGAGTGCTGGCATTGGTCATGCAAGCGAAGACCGATCTGGGATGACCGGTTTGCGCGCTTATTCCGGTCAATCGGCTGATCACTGGCGGCGCCTGACAGCGGTCGCTCGGCGTGTGGAGCGATGGTGTCAGTTTATGTGACCAGTCTGAAGTCCGCCCAACGTTCCAGATTGGGTGGTTGGCTCAAGAGCCGCTCTCCGTATTGCTCCATCGGATTTGGCGCTATTGCTGGGCCATGATCATCGAACAGCTGGACCTCGCCCTCCGTTTCGGATCTGCGAGCATCATTTTGCTACTGTCATGGTTGCTGCTCGGCCAAAGACGACGGATTGGGTTAGCTGCTCTGCTGTTTGCGCCTCTGGCTGTCTGCTTGGCTGGCTTTGTCCTCGGCAATACGCCGCTTGTTTCGCTCCAGCCTGCGGGGCTGATCGGGATTTTCGCGAACGCAGCAAGCGGGTTCACCGTCATTTTCCTGTGGTGGTTCACGCTTTCCTGCTTTGACTGTCGCTTCCGACTGCAAGGAGTCGTCGTGATGATCGGGCTTGCCTGGGCCGGTATTGCGGCAGCCGACCGAGGGCTGTTAGGGGACCGGACTGCCAATGCCGGTCTATCGCAGGTGCTTGTGGTGATGGGCTTCGGAATCGTTGGCCATCTTGTCTGGCGCCTGCTGGACGAGCGGCAGGGCGACCTGATCGAGCAACGCCACCATGCGCGCCTGCTTGTGGTCATGCTCCTGGGCGGCATGCTGTTCATCGATCTTGCGGCGGATGCGCTGTTCGGTTTTTCCTGGAGGCCGCTCACCTTTTCTATGACCCAGAACGCCATGGTCCTCGGGTTTGGCATATGGCTGGCAGGCCAGATACTGTACGTAAAGGACGATGTTCTGACCTTTGGCATCGCCGACGAAGGTCCGGTGCCGAATAGTCCCTTGGCCGATGCAGACAACGGCCGCAATGCAGTTCTCCTCCGACGCCTGACGTTCCTGATGGAGAC
>CAZHTW010000019.1:8454-35386 GCA_964535865.1 uncultured Sandarakinorhabdus sp.
CTGACCTTCGCCGGCTTCGTGGAACGTATGTCAGCCTCCGAGCGCGCCGTCAGAACGCTGATCAACAGGCACCTGGGCTTCGATCATTTCCGCACCTTCCTGAACCATCACCGCGTCGCTGAGGCACGCCGACTGCTGGAAGATCCTGACCGCGATGACAAGCTGATCGCCATCGCACTCGACAGCGGCTTTGCCTCGCTCGCCAGCTTCAACCGCGCCTTCCTGGCCATCGAGGGGTGCAGCCCGAGCGCCTATCGGACTGCAGCGCGCCCGCTTGCCGCAACGTGATCACAAAAGCCGATAGCCGGGTTTTGAGGAGCGAAAATCCACCTTCTGCGGAGCGTGAACGGCCATTGCGCGCTAGCGAGTAAGCCTACCGCAACAGAAAGGCAGGCGCGTGAACGGATTGATCGGGTTGGCCGGATCGCTGGTTCTTCTGCTGTCTTTGGGCGTCCTCTTGGGCCTTGCCGACCGGCGCAATTTTTCAGCGCCATGGCTTGTCATCGCCGCGGCGCTGGTGGCGATCAACGATGGCCTTCTGACGCGGGGCTACGGTTGGCTCCCCGATGTGGTGGGAGGGACGTGGAACTGGCAAGGCAAGCTCATCGCTTTGGCCGCCACCCTCGCCGTGGCGGCACTGCCGACCTTCGGATGGCGCCAGGTCGGCCTGACCCTTTCGCATACCGCAGGCAGCCCGAAAGCCGCCGCACCCGTGGTCACGGTCTATTGCGCCTTTTTCGTCATCATCGCTCTGTTCTTCCCGGCCGAACCCACCAGCGCGGAAGATGTCGCCTTTCAGCTGACAATGCCGGGCCTCGAGGAAGAGTTGTTCTATCGCGGCATATTGTTGTTTGCGCTGGATCGGGCGCTCCGGGGACGCAAGCGGTTGCTCGGCGTCGATTGGGGCTGGGGGGCGGTGCTGTCTTGCGTGCTTTTTGGCATGGCGCACGCATTCGGATATTCTTATGGGGCCTTCTCGTTCGACCCCTTGACGATGGCGCTGACCGCCTTTCCATCCTTCATCGCGGTATGGTTGCGCTTGCGAACCGGGAGCTTGCTGCTGCCCGTTCTGCTGCACAACTTCGGCAACACGCTTTCGTTCATCATGTGAAGCGGGGCGCATTGCTGGAGGAGCTCATGGCCGCAGTTTTCTTTTCAATCCGAGGCCGCGGGCTGCGGCAGGTTTGGGCTGTGAAGGAGTCGTCCGCGATGCGTTTTGCGAGGTGACGTGCCGCATATCTTTGGGATCGACTGCTGCTGAGAAATAGCTTCGATGGCATGCATCACGCTGCCGCCCTCGGCCATTCCAAGTCCGATCACGCCGTTTACCGTGCCTTTGAAGCCGCCGTGTGAATCGAGCCCGAAGCCATCTTCTTCATCGACGACAAGATCGACAATGTAGAAGCGGCGAGAGAGTGTGGTTGGGCTGCCGCACTATGCACCGGGGAAAGCACCGTTCGGAAACTGATGAATGTGATGCAGTGGAAGGGCAGCTAACCACCCACACAAGGTCGCGGGCGGGGTCGACGCTCGATCTCAAGAGCGGAATGGCGCTTTCCAGTCTCGTTTCGGCCAAGAGCGGAGTATCTCGTGTCGGCCCCTTAGCCGTCATGCGACAGCGGGGAACCCCGTAGTTTGGGCCCTTCCTGAACGTTCGATCAAATCTCCCAATGATTCCAGTGCCCAATTTTGTCCTCTTTGGTGAAATGCCTTCCTGCAATGCGCATCAGCCTGCCAAGCAGGGCCATCAGCTTGAATTTGATGCAGCGTTTCCGTCTGCCAATTCAAACAAGCTTCTGGCCGAGCCACAGGGCCTGCAGGCCAAAAGGGCTGGCTGTGGTCAGATCAGCGACGCTGTTTGGCGATGGCCGGTTGGCGCCGCCGTTTTGGTCGTTGTGGTCAGTTCCCTGATGGCGCCAATGGGGGCGGAGGATCATTGTTGCTCGAGTGAACCACTTTGAGACAGGCTTGCCCTTTTTGGCCGGGTCGCGGTATGCATGGATACAACAACGGTCGACAGGGGGGATGATCTCACCGTCCTGGGCTCCCCCAGACGCCGTCAAGCCGGTCAGCTCGGGGCCGCGCGACTGTCAGGAGCTCGCATGGCCATCTCCGCCGTTCCCATTGCACCGCGGCCGCTGCGACTGGTCTTGTGCCTGACGGTCATGGCAACCGCGTTGCAGGCGGCGGCCGCAGCACCGGAGCCGGCCGATATGGTGATCCGCGGCGGCACTGTTCATGATGGCAGCGCCGGCGCGCCCTATGTTGGCGATGTGGCGATCAAGGGTGACCGCATTGTCTATGTCGGCACGCGGGCGCCGATGGCCGCCGCCCGGACAATTGATGCCAGCGGGATGATCGTCACCCCCGGTTTCATCGATCCCCATACCCATGCCGATGGCTTTCTCCGCGCACCCAATGCAGCGACACGGGTGAACGCCGCCTGGTTGCACCAGGGCGTCACCAGCGTCATGATCGGGGTCGATGGCGGCGGGACGCCGGATGTTGGCGATGATGCGCGCAAATTGACGGCGTCTGGGGTCGGCACGAATATCGTGCCCTTTGTCGGCTTTGGGGCGGTGCGCCAGCGCGTGCTGGGGCAGGAAGCGCGGGCACCCGACGCTGCAGAGCTTGCCCGGATGCAAGGGCTGGTCGCCAAGGCGATGTGCGAAGGTGCAGCCGGCCTTTCAACCGGTCTGTTCTATGCGCCGCAGAGCTTTGCGAAGACCGAAGAGGTGATAGCGGTGGCGCGCGAGGCCGCAAAGCGCGGTGGCCTGTATGACACGCACCAACGCGACGAATCAAGCTACAGCCTTGGCTTGCTCGGTTCCGTGCGCGAGGTGTTGACGATCGGCCGTGAAGCCGGAATGCCGGTGCACTTCGCCCATATCAAGGCCCTGGGCGTCGATTTGCAGGGGCAGGCGCAGGCGGTCATCACCTTGATCGAGGCCGCGCGCGCCGCAGGTCAGGCCGTGACAGCCGACCAATATCCGTGGCTGGCATCGGGAACGAGCATTGATGCGGCGCTGCTGCCGCGCTGGGCGGTTGATGGTGGTGATGCGGCGCTGCTCAAACGGCTCGATGACCCGGCGGCGCTGGCGCGAATCCGCGCGGACATGGCCGAAAACATGCGTCGGCGTGGCGGCGCTGCGTCACTGCTGCTGATTTCCGAGGGGTTTGAATGGACCGGCAAGACGCTGGAGGGCCTGGCACGGGCGTGGCAGGTCGATCCGCGCGATGCGGCGCTGCGCATCATCCGTGACAGCATATCTGGGCGCGCCGCCGGTCGGCAGGGACGTGGCACCGGGGTGGCTTCGTTCAACATGGCGCAGGCCGATGTCGACCTTTTGATGCAACAGCCCTGGGTGGTCACGTCATCGGACGGCTCCGACGGCCATCCCCGCATGTTTGCCAGCTTCCCGGAAAAATACCGCCGTTATGTCAAGGAACGCCCGGTCATCACGCTGACCGATTTCATTCACCGTTCCACCGGGCGAACGGCTGACATCTACAAGCTTGCCGGGCGTGGCTATTTACGCACCGGCCATTATGCCGATGTGGCGGTGATCGACCCGGACAAATTCAAGCCGCGCGCCGATTATCTGAAGCCCCGCGAACTGAGCGAGGGCGTGGCGCACCTGTTCGTCAACGGCACGGCGGCGCTGGCCAACGGCAAGGCGACCGGGGCGCTGCCCGGCCGGGTGTTGCTGCGGCCAACGCCGGCTGAATGCCCCTGAACCAATTTCAGGAGCATTCACCCTTTCCGGATCACTTTGTCCGGAAGCGCACACCAATGCGGAAAGCGCGCCCCAGTATGTCGCTGAACGTCGGGTTCGCCGACAGGCCGCCTTCAGGCAGCAGGATCGGGTCCCGATTGAACAGGTTGGTGATGTTGAAGAACAACTGCCCATCCGAGCCGCCGACCTTGATCTTTGCGGTGAAGTTCAGATCCGCATAAAATGCACCGGACACCGCGTTGCTGTCGATGGTCGGAGCCAGCGCCGTGCTGGGCGGGCAGTTTGTGGTGCAGACGACGTTGATGTTGCTGTAGGTGCCCGCACTCACCCCGCGGCCAACCGCCGTGATGCTGTAGTGCGGTGTGTCGAAGGTTGCCGAGGCGCGGAAGATCCAGTCTGGCGTGCCGCTCTGGGTGCCGCTGTTCTGGCCGACCGTGTTGATCGGCACCGAAATGCCATTGTCGACGATGTTTTCCAGATAGTTGGTGGCGGTGCCACGCAACACCAGCGTGCTTGAACTGCCATCGAACCACTGATCGAGCGGCAGCGCATAGCGGGCTTCATAATCGATGCCGCGCACCGTGATACGGTTGAAATTGAACGGGCTGGCCGACACGACGAAATCGCGCACGCCAGTCGGATCGACGGTGATCGCACTGCAGAAATCCAGCCGGCCTTCGGTGCAGCGCTGCGCGATGTCGTTGGCGAAGAACTGGCTGATGGCGCCCTTGACCTTGAAGCGGAACCAATCGGCCGAGAAGGAGAAGCCGGGCAGGAAGCGCGGTTGGAGCACGCCGCCAAGGGTCAGCGCGTCGGATTTCTCGGGCTGCAGCGCCCGATTGCCGGTGGTGATTTCCTGGAAGGTGCGGCCCGCATACTGACCAAAGGCGCTGCCGGTGCCGAAATTGTTGCTGCGTGAGGTGCCGGACTGGAAGAGCTCATTGAGGTTGGGCGCCCGGATATCCCGCGAGACCACCCCGCGCAGCCGGATGTCGTCGATCAGCTGCCAGGTCAGGCCGGTCTTCCAGGTGGTCACATAGCCCGACGTCGAATAATCGGTGGCGCGCACGGCACCATTGAATTCAAAGCCGACGCCAAGCGGCACGACGGTTTCGAGATAGGCTTCCTTGACGTTGTAGCCGCCGAAGGTTGGCAGGAAGTTGCCCACCGACCAACCGGTCTGGAACTCCACCGGCACAAAGCCGGACACTTCTTCCTTCCGGTATTCGCCGCCAACCGCAACGCTGACATCGCCGGCCCAGGTGGCAAACGGGATGGTCGAAAGGTTGAAGCCGGCCACCGTCTGCTTGAAGCGCTGGTTGCGGAACGGATCCCCGAGCACATTGGCAAATGCCGCCGGGTTGGCGACGCCAATGCCCAGCCGGTTCAGCGGGATGCAGCCATTGGTTGGCGCGGTCAGCGTTGACCGGCAGACGATCGTGCCAGCCGCGACGCCGATCGCATTGCCAGCGGGCGCGAACACCGCATCAGTTGCCTGGGCCATACGCGTGTTGTTCATGACGTCGCGCAGCTGCTCGTTGGTATCGGTCTGGCCATATTGGGCATAGGCGCTCCACACCGCCTTCTTGCCAAACATGTCGAATTCGCCGCCGGCGCCAAGGGTGTAGCGCTGCACCTCGCGGTCGCTGTTGTTCTTGCGGAACGGCAGATCCTGTGCGGAGGTACCAACCGTGACGCCGGTGACGTTGGTCAGCGCGGCTGCGCCCAGCGCGTTGATCAGAAAGGCATTGTCGCGGGTCAGGGTGAAGGCTGCGGCCTGCGGTCCGGAATTGAACAGCGTCTTGTTCCAGTTGTACGACCCTTCGGCATAGATCTCGATCCAGTCGGCCGCTTCATAGCTGACCCGGCCAAAGACACCGCGCCGATTGTCTTCGGCATCAAGCCCGATCCGCCGGGACTGGTCATTCAGTTCCCAATCTCCACCCTGGGTCTGCGTGGCGTCGGTAAGCGCGCCGAAGCGATAGGCACGCGGGGCACCGCCAACATCGAAATAGATGCCGCGCAGCGCCGCACCGCCGGTGCCTGTCGCCGACCGGATGATCCCGCCCGGCAGCGTGTTCCAGGTGCCGGCACCCTTGACCACGAGATTCTGGGGCTGGCCGTTGGTGGGGGTGTAGTTCGGGTTGATGAGTGTGCGGAAACCAATCTGGTTCCAGTCGCGTTCGGTGGTCAGGATGCCATCCCGGCGCGCAAACTCCCCGGCAACCAGCACATGGCCGCGCCCGCCGGCAAACGGCAGGCCGACGGCGGCGGAAAAGCTGTAGTTGTGGCCGTCGCCCGCGTCGTTGATGCCCATGTCGGCATCGATCTTGATGCCGGTGTATGTCTTGTCGAGGATGAAGTTGGCGACACCGGCGACAGCGTCCGAGCCATAGGCCGCCGAGGCACCGCCGGTGACGATTTCGACCGTCTTGACCAGCGCCTGCGGGAAGGTGTTGATGTCCACCAACCCGGTGATCGTCGATCCGACCGAGCGCCGGCCATCGAGCAGCACCAGCGTGCGCACTTCGCCCAGATTGCGCAGGTTGAGCGTGTTGACGCCGGCGAGCCCAGAGCTGATCGCCAGCCGCGAGTTGGCAGGGCGGGTGCTGCCCGCCAGTGCCGGCTGCTGGTTGATGAAGTCGGCCAGGTTGTTGGTTGGCGACTGGCTCTGGATTTCCTGCTGCGACAGCACGGACAGTGGAGTCGGTGAGCGGAAACCATCGCGGACGACGCGGCTGCCGGTGACCACAATCTGCTCGTCGGTCACTGTCGCTTCGGCCGTCGAGGCCGTTGCGGTCTGGGCCAGGGCCGGAGCGGCGCTGATCAAGGCGATCGCCGCTGCGGCAGTTCCAAACCTGCCGCAATTGCCCAACGAACGACGGATTGTGCCATGATTGCGCATGAAAGCCCCCATAAGATCAATGCTTGTCGCAGGACCGCCCCATCGGCTCCTGCAAGTCACCCCTTCAACAATCCAGCCGCCGCGATGCGCACTGATCCTGTTGCAAGAACTCCATTGCAGGGCGACTTGCGGTGGTCAATAGTCCAGCGGGACAGCCGATTTCGAACATAATCAACGGCTAACAATGGCGCGGGCGCTGGAGACGATTGGGGGGAGCTGATGATCCAGCGACGAGCGTTTCTGTTGGCATCGGTTGCCGCGCTTGGCCTGCCCGGGCGGCTGGTCGCGCAGGCACCGGCCATTGCCGAAAGCCGGCCCGGAATCCGAATTGCCGGGGCCCGTGCGCCAATTGAAATCGTTGAGGACAAGCTTGGCATCCCGCATGTCCGGGCGGAGTCGCTGCATGATGCCTTTTTTGGACAAGGCTATCTGGTCGCGCGGGACCGGCTGTTCCAGATCGATCTGCAGTATCGCCGCGAACAGGGCCGCTTGGCCGAGGCGTTCGGCGCCGCATTCGTGGCGGCCGACACAGCGGCGCGGCTGTTTTGTTATCGCGGCGATATCGATGCCGAACTGGCGGCGATGCCCGATGGCGTGCTGGACTGTGCGAAAGGCTATGTCGCCGGCGTCAATGCCCGAATCGCCGAGCTGGAAGCCGACCCCGCACAATTGCCGCTTGAATATGCGGCGCTGGGCATAAGGCCGCTGCGCTGGGACGTGCGCGACCTGGCACGGGCGCGTGGTGTCGAGACCGGTGATGCTGACGATGAAGTGCGACGGGCCAGGCTGGCAGCGCTGGGGCTGCTTGAATCCGATCGGCTGATGTCGCCGCTGCGCCCGGCGTGGGACTTCCGGATTCCGGATGGTCTTGATGTCGCCGCAGTCACCGAGGCCGATCTGGGCCTACTGGCGCCATCGGCCCGGCCCCAGCCATTCGGCTCGCTCCAAATGGCCGAGCTGGACCCCGAACAGCGCCATGCCAGCCGCTTTGCCATGGGCAGCAACGCCTGGACGATTTCGGCATCGCGCAGCGCGACCGGGCGTCCGATCCTTGCCAATGATCCCCATCTGGGCATCGGCAGCTTCAGCCCCCGCCATGTCGTGCACCTGACCGCGCCGGGGCTGGACGTGATCGGCGCCGGCGCCCCCGGCCTGCCGGGCATCATGCAGGGCCATACCGATCGTTTTGCCTTCGGCCGCACCAATTCGCACATCGATCAGACGGATCTGTTCCTGTTGCGCACCGCGCCCGCGGACTCCGAACTTTATTGGCACAAGGGCCGGTGGAAACGCTTCGAGACATATGACGAGACCATTGCCGTGAAGGGCGCGCCGGCCCAGCAGGTGCGCCTGCGCTATGCCTGTGGCCGGCCGATCGTCGCGCAGGACGTGGGTCGGCAGCGCGCCACGGCCTTTGCCACGGCCGACATGCTGCCCGGTGCCTTGATGCGCTTTGCCATCATTGCGATCAACCTGGCGACCGACTGGCCTTCACTCATGCGCGCTTTCACGCTGCATGTCTCGCCAACCAATTTCCATTATGCCGATATCAATGGCGATACTCGCTGGCAGATCATCGGCTTTGCACCCCGCCGCTCCCGACACGACGGGTTGCTGCCGGCGCCCGGCGACGGGGACCATGATTGGAACGGCCTGATCCCGGTGGCCGAGCTGCCAAGCCTGCGCAACCCGCCCCAAGGCTGGTTCGCATCAGCCAACCAATTGAATCTGCCGAAGGATTATCCATACGGCAAGAAGATCATCGGCTTTGAATGGAGCGATCCCTTTCGCCATGAGCGGATTTGCGAAGTGCTCGCCGCCCAGCCGCGCCACCGTATCGAAGACAGTATTGCGCTGCAGCAGGATATCCAGTCGCTGCCGGCCCGGGCGCTGGTGCGGCTGATCCCTCGGCAGGTCTCGCCAGCGGCTGCGTCAGCCGCAGCCATGTTGCGCGACTGGGACTGTGCGCTGACCGCGCAAAGCGGCGCAGCGCTGCTGTATGAGATGGTGATGCCCGAACTGCTCGCCGCCTGGCGCCTGGCCATGGTGCCCGAAGCCGCACGGGATTTGATTCCCACGGTCAATCTGCATGCCATGCTGGCGGCGCTGGCAGCGCCTGACGCGCGATTCGGCCCGCAGCCCGCCGCCACCCGTGACCAGATGATCGATGCGGCCCTGGCGGCGGGATGGCAGAAGGCGCTGGAACGCGGCGGGCCCGATCCGGCCCTGTGGCACTGGGGCACGCTGCACCAGGTGGTCATCACCCACCCATTGCAAGCGGTCCCACGCATTGCCGAACGCTTCGGGCGCATCGCCGGCGGCGGCTCCGGTGGCGATGGGCAGACGCCGATGGCGCGCGGCCTCAACGTCAGGAACGGCTATGGGGTAACCCACGGTGCCAGCTATTTGCAGGTGATCGATGTCGGCAGCTGGGACAACAGCCGCTTCCTGCTGCTCCCGGGACAATCGGCCGACCCGCGGTCAGCGCACTATCGGGACTTTTATGACCGCTGGCTGGCCGGTGACATGCAGCCACTGTGGTTCAGCAGGGCGGCGGTCGATGCCAATGCGGCGCGGCGACTGCTGCTGGTTCCGGCTTGACCGTGTCGCTGCGTCAAAGCGCTTCGGCAATGGCGACAAGCGCCTTGTCGACCACGGCGGTGGCACGGGCATCGGCGCCATCGGGCATGTCGTTGGCGATGGCCGAGAACACGAGGGTGCGGCCGCTGCTGGTGACAAGATAGCCAGACAGGGCGCGCGTTGCGTTTAGCGATCCGGTTTTGGCAAACAGCTTGCCCTGCAGGCTGCTGTTCTTGAAGCGGTTGCGTAGAGTGCCATCGACGCCGGCAATTGGCAGGGTGTTGCGCCATGCCTGGCCCCATGGCTGCCGAGCGGACCAGACGAGCAGGCGGGTGGCAGCGCGCGGCGTGATGCGGTTGTACGACGACATTCCCGATCCGTCGGCAAAGGTGAAACTGTCGGCCAGCAGCCCGGCCTGTGCCGTGACCGCGCGCAGCGCTGCCATGCCGTCGGCGATCGATCCGCTTCCCGCCAGCCGGGCCAGATGGCGCAGCATCAGATCGGAATAGAGATTCTGGCTCTTCTTGTTGGTGATCTTCATGTCGGCCACCAAGTCGGGCGCCGGCAGTGACGCCAGCAGCTCCGGCTGCGGCGGGCGCGGCGGCGGCGCGCTGCCCCGGATTGCCGGATCATCGCCCGGCATCAGCCGCCGGTGCCGGGTGGCGATCGCGCCAGTGACGGTGATGCCGCGCGCCCGCAGCAACTCGCGCAGCGCCCAGGCGGCATGATCGGCCGGATCATCGACCCCAAAGCGCAGGGTCACCGGCTTGGCATCCACCCCGATGGTGCCAGTCAGGCGCACGATCTTGCCGTTGGGAGCGCGTTCATCGACAATCGCCTCGCGGTCACCCGCCACCGTCAGCAGCCGGTTGTCGATCTGGTAATAGGCCGAGGTCACAACCGTCGGCGTCGAACCGATCGCGCCCGGCGTCACCGTTGCAGCTATTTCATTGTCGTCCAGGGTCAATGCCGAAATGCCGGTGCCGGAATCGGTCTGGATATTGTTCCAGCTCATCCCCGGCCCCCAGCGTTCGGCTGGAAACCAGCTGTCATCGCCGACGACATGGCGGACGCGCCTAGTGTTTGCCGCAACGGCATCAGCCAGCGTCTGCAGGCAGGCGGTGGTGCAATTGGGCGCGCTGGACAACCGCGCTTCACCCCGGCCTTGCAGCACGACATCCACCACCCCGGGCCCGGCCGGCTCCAGCCGCACGCCGGTGCCGGTGGCCGCCGCCTGCAGGGCCGGCAAATTGGCAAAGGCAGCGGCGGTGACGAACAGCTTGGTGTTGGACGCCGGGATGAACCGCTGATCCGGGTTGATGGCGAGCAGAGGTTCGCCTTCAAGGGTCGTTACCATCATGCCATAGCGTGTGCCGGCGGGACCTTGCGCAAGGACGGCTTCGACCATCGGCAACAGCGGCGGTGCGGGTTGTGCGGCCGCTGCGCCGATCGGAATGACAATTGGAATGGCAAGGGCCAAAAGCGGGGAAATGCGCATCGCCCATCATAAGCCGAAGGACCATGGCGATGACAAGTGGCGTCAGCTGGCGGCCGCTGCGTCGGCAAGCGCCTTGCCCACCGCCGGGCGCAGCGTGAAGATGCCGCTGTCGGTGTGGCGGCTGGGGTGGACACGATTGGTCAGCAAGGTCCAGGCCAGCCCGCGCCCGAAATCGATCCACAGGCCGGTGCCGGTGAAGCCGGTGTGGCCGATGGTGTCGGGCGAGCAACCGTCGCCGCCTGACCATCCGGGAAAGGCGCGTTCCCAGCCGCAGGTGCGATGGCCAAACTGCGGAGTGCGCACCTGCGCCATCATCGCCGGCGACAGCAGCGCGCCCTGCAACATGGCATGGGCAAAGCCCAGCACACCGTCGACCGTGCCGAACAGCCCGGCATGACCCGCCGCACCGCCCAGGGCATGGGCATTTTCGTCATGCACCTCGCCCTTCAGCATGCGGCCGCGCCACTGGCAGTATTCGGTGGCCACCACCGGCCCTGGCACCGGGCCAAAGCCCAGGCCGTCGCCCAGGCGCCAGCCCGACAGCGGCGCTCCGGTGATGCGTTCAATGGCAATGCCAAGCAGGATGAAGTTGATATCGGAATAGACTGGGGGCGTTGCAGGCGGTGGTTGCCGCCATTCGCGTTGCAGCACAAAGGCACGCAGCCGGGCCGGATCGTCGCCATAGGTATAGATTGGCTCAACCGCGGGCAGGAAGCTGCGATGGGCAAGACAGTCCCGAAACGTCAGCCGGCGTTCGGCGGCGTGTCCCACGTCATACTGGCGAAGATCCGGGATGGCATCGGTCAATGGCCGATCAAGATCAATCCGCCCCTGTTCAACAAGTTGCAGGATCATCGTTGTGGTGGCGATCACCTTTGAAACCGACGCGAGATCGAACCAATGATCGCGGGTCAATGCTTCAACGGCCGGCTGCAGCGCCGCTACCCCGGCCAGTCGCACCGACCGGGTTCCGTTGGCGCTGACAACGCCGAGCATGGCTCCCGGGATTTGGCCGCGTGCAACCGCTAGACGGGCGGGGACAAAGGCCGTTTCGCAAATGGTCTCGATCATGGCGTCCTCAACGCGGCCGCGGCCGCAGCTTCATGACAATCGGCAAGAACAGGACTGCAGCCAGACTGAGCGTTCCCGCCATCAGGAAGAACCCGTCATAACCGATGGCCTTCTGGATGGCCCCGGATGCGCCACCGACCAGCCGCGGCAACAGAAACGCAAAGCCCGACAGGAACGCGAACTGGGCACCGGGAAACTGCGGACTGACCAGCATCGACAGATAGACAACAAACACGGCCCCGGCGACACCATGGCCAAACTGGTCAACCCCAGCGGCGACATAGAGCACCAGCGCCGAAGGCTCGGCAAACCACAGCCAGACGAATACCCAGTTGCCGATGGCGGAGGCAATAGCCCCGATGACCAGCGCCAGCGTCATCGACAGCCGCGCCGCACACAGTCCACCAACGGCCACGCCTGCAAGGCTGCTGCCAATGGCCACCAGCCCGTCAGCCATGCTGATCTGATCAAGGCTGTACCCAGCGGCGTTCCATAATGGGTGCGAGAGTGTGAGCGTCAGCACATCGCCCATGCGGTAAAAGGACACGAAGGCCAACAGCGGCAACACCCCATGGCCAAAACGCCAGAAGAGTTCAACATGGGGTGCCAGCACGCGTGGCAAGCTGGGCCACGCATCGACCGGCAGCCGCTTGATCCGCGGCAGTGCGGCAGCCAGCGCCATGAACGGCAAAAGCGCGATGCCGAGCACGATGGGCGTTATATTGGTTTCGGCCGACACACCGGCACAGCGCACCGCCGACAACAGGGCAGCCCCGACCAGCGCTGCGGCCAGCCCGATCAACGCAAAGGCGGCGAGGCTGACCAGCACGCCCTGCACCACTGCACTGGTGCGGCCATTTGCATGAGGGCGTTCGGGCCGCGTCGCTGCCAGCAATGGGAAGGGCAGGAAGGCAGCGCCGGCAATGACCAGATAGGCTGTCGTCCAGTCCGCCCGGGCCGCGACCAGCGCCGCGCCGCTGCCGGCGGCAATCATGGCGCTGCGATACCCCCACAGATTTGCCGCCACCACCGGCGCCTGTTCAGCCTGCGAGGGCGCCAGTTCGATCCGCCAGCCATCGGCCGCCACCTCCAGCGTCGCCGTCCAGAAGGCCAGCAACAAGGCAAACAGCGCCGTCAATGGCAGGCTCTGGTCATCGGCGGTGCCCGCCATGGCAACAAGCGCCAGACATATCCCGAGCTGCGAGATCATCACCCAGCCCTGCCGCCTGCCCCAGAAGCGCGAAAAGCCGGGGACGCTGTAATTGTCGAGCAGTGGCGCCCAGGCAAATTTGAAGGTTGGCAGCAAGGCGATCCAGGCGAAAAAGCCAATGACAACGATATCAACATCATGGCGCGCCAACCGCAGCAGCAGCACCGCATTGAACATGTAGAACGGCAGGCCAGCCGAGAAACCCAGCAACAGGTAAAGCCGCAGCAATCGCGAAGGCGCCGAAACAACGGGCATTGTTGCCGTCATTGCAGCGCTTTCGGTGGCAGGCAGGACGGCCCGCTATGGCTCGATAGATCAGGCAGGTGATGCAGTCCCAGAAGATTCCGTTGCCGCCCGCGGGATGGCCTCGACCCGATTGTGCGGCGCAGATCGCGCGAGCGCAACTGCCTTCAATCAGGGAACGGCAGGCACAGGCCAAGTCTCCATGGCCGGCCAAACCGGTCCGCATCCACCGCTTGCCAGCTGGCACTCCATCTGGCAAATGATACAAGATAACATGTGATCCAAGAGAGTATCGATGCTGGATTCCGCTGATACAAGATTGCCGGTCACCGTCCTCTCGGGCTTTCTTGGTGCCGGCAAGACCACACTGCTGAACCATATTCTTGCCAACCGCGAGGGCCGGCGGGTGGCGGTGATTGTCAACGACATGTCGGAGGTGAATATCGACGCCGATCTGGTGCGGGGCGGGGAGGCGGCGCTGGCGCAGACGCAGGAGACGCTGGTCGAGATGACCAACGGCTGCATCTGCTGCACCCTGCGCGAGGATTTGCTGAAGGAAGTGCGCAGCCTGGCCGAGGCCGGGCGGTTCAATGCGTTGGTGATCGAGTCCACCGGCATCTCAGAACCTTTGCCGGTGGCGGCCACTTTCAGCTTTGAAGATGAAGCCGGCGAGAGCCTGTCGGACGTGGCACGGCTGGACTGCATGGTGACGGTGGTGGATGCGGCCAACCTGCTCAAGGATTACTCCAGCAGCGAG
Source organism: uncultured Sandarakinorhabdus sp. (assembly GCA_964535865.1). GTDB lineage: Bacteria > Pseudomonadota > Alphaproteobacteria > Sphingomonadales > Sphingomonadaceae > Sandarakinorhabdus. The sequence continues at coordinate 22,456 of CAZHTW010000019.1, forward strand.
TTTTTGGCCGACCGCGGCGAGACAACGGGGGAGGGCGACAATCGCAGCCTGGTTGGCCTGCTGGTCGAGCAGATCGAATTTGCCGATGTGATCATCCTCAACAAGATCAGCGAGGCGGGTGATCCCGACACGGTGCGCAAGCTGGTGCGGTCGCTGAACCCGGAAGCGAAACTGATCGAGGCGGACCATTCGCGGTTGCCCTTGGCGTCCGTGCTCGACACCGGCCTGTTCGAGGAAGGCAAGGCCGAGCAGCACCCGCTGTGGGCCAAGGAGCTTTACGGCTTTGCCGATCACGCCCCCGAAAGCGAGACCTATGGCATTGAAAACTTTGTCTATCGCGCCCGCCGGCCGTTCCATCCGCAACGGTTCCGCGCCTTTCTGAACGACGAATGGCCCGGCGTTGTGCGGGCCAAGGGGCATTTCTGGCTGGCCACCCGCCCCGATTGGGTAGGCGAGATGAGCCAGGCCGGATCGCAGGTCACCAGCCAGGCGCGGGGCCGCTGGTGGTCTGCCATTCCCAAGGCGAGCTGGCCCCAGGACAATCCGTCGTTTGAAGCTCTGCTGAACCAGCATTGGGATGAAACCTGGGGCGACCGCCGGCAAGAGCTTGTGTTCATTGGCATTGGCATGGACGAGGCGGCGCTGCGCCGGCGGCTGGATGCCTGCCTGGTGCCCGAAGTGCGCTTTCAACCCAAGATTTGGGCCAAGCTGCCCGATCCTTTCCCGGTCTGGGGCGAAAGGCAGGCGGCATGAACGCCCTCGCCCGCATGTCCGAATTGCTGTGTCCGGCCGTGCCGCATGTGGCAGCCGCTGAGGTGCCTGACTGTCTTGCCGCGATTGCCGATCCAGCCATCAATCTGGCCATCTGGCAACGGCGCCTGTCGCCCGCAGTGGCGGCTGCGGGCAGGCAGTTGGTGAAAGGGGCTGACGGCGAAATTCGCCTGACTGTGTCCGCAGCGCAAGCGGCGGTGGCCCTTGCCGATGCACTGGTGGCCGCAAACTGGCCCGCCGTGCCCGCATTCGTGGCGGATGTGGCCGAATTGGCCATGCTGGCCGCGCCACTGATGCAAACCCATGCGGTTGATTTGCGGCTGGAGATCCTAACTGGCGATGCCTGCCGCAAGTTCCACGCCGATTATGTGCCACTGCGGCTGATCACCAGCTATGCCGGGCCGGGCAGCCAGTGGCTTTCAAACGCGGATGCCGCCGCCCTGGCGCAGGGCGTTGCGGCCGAACAGCTGGAGGTGCGGCAGCTGCTGGCCGGCGAGGTGGCGCTGTTCAAGGGCAAGCTGCTCACTGACAGCCCGATCATCCACCGCTCCCCGCCGATTGCCGGCACCGGGCAGCGCCGGCTGGTGCTGGTGATCAACCCCGCACAGAAAGGCTGCTGCTGATGACGGCCGTGCTGGAGGCCCGCGGCCTCACCAAGCGTTATGGCGATGATCTGGCCCTTGATGGCCTGAATCTCACGGTGGCCGCCGGCGAGATCGTCTGCCTGCTGGGCGCCAATGGCGCCGGCAAGACGACGACGCTCAACCTGTTCTTGGGCTTCACGGCGCCCACCGCCGGGGAGGCGCTGGTGGCGGGGCAAGTGGTGGCCGACGATCCGGCGGCCGCCCGTGCCCGGCTGGGCTATGTGGCCGAGGTGGTGAGCCTCTATCCGGCGCTCTCGGGTGCGGAAAATCTGGATTTCTTTTCCAGTCTGGCCGGCATCACGGCCGATCCGGTGCAACGCGATGCCATTCTTGCCCGGCTGCGCTTTCCCGTCGGGGCCATCGATCGGCCGGCTGGCACCTATTCCAAGGGCATGCGCCAGAAGCTGGGGCTGGCCATCGCCCTGATGAAGGGTGCCAGGGCCATCCTGCTTGATGAACCGCTTTCGGGCCTTGATCCGGCGGCCGCGAATGATCTGGTGGCGGTGCTGCGCGAAACGGCTGCCGGCGGTGCGGCGCTGCTGGTGTCCACCCACGACATCTTCCGCGCCAAGGAGGTGGCGACCCGCATCGGCATCATGCGCCACGGGACATTGGTGGACATGGTCGAGCCGGCCGCACTGACGGCCACCGAACTGGAGCATTTGTATCTCACCCACATGGCAGAGCATGCGGCATGAGCACGGCCTCGATCTTCGCGCCGGTGGCGGCCAAGGACTGGCTGGAATTCCGCCGCGACCGGCGCCTGCTGCTGATGGCTGTGCTGGTCACGCTGCTGGCACTGGCGGCGGTGGCGACCGCCTGGGTGCGGGTGAGCGCGCACGAGGCTGACCGCCGCACCGTGGCGGCGCAGGACCGGCAAACCTGGGATGGCCAAGGCGCGCGCAACCCGCATTCGGCGGCACATTTCGGCTTCTGGGCGATGCGCCCGCTGGGGCCGATGGCGCTGCTGGATCCCGGCATCACGCCCCACGCCGGCGCCATGGTGTGGATGGAGGCGCACAACCGCAACCCGGCGCAGGCGCGCCCGGTTGATGACCTGGCCACCGGGCTGGACCTGGGCAGTTTCAGTGCCGCCTGGGTGCTGCAGCTGTTGATGCCATTGTTGATCTTCATCATCGGCGCCGGGCTGGTGGCACGCGAGCGAGAGGCCGGCACGCTCAGGCTGATGCTGGCCAGCGGCGCCGATCTGCCACGCCTGCTGCCGGCCAAGGCCGGCGGGCTGGGCCGCATCGCCCTGTTGTTGGCCGTGCCGCCGCTGGCGGCCGCTGCCGTGGCGGTGATATTGGCCGGCGTGCCTGATCTGGCCGCACTGGGCCTGTGGCTGATGGTGCATGGCTTGTGGTTTGCGCTGCTGGTGATGGCGACGGTGATCGTTTCGGCCCTGTGTCGCACGGCGGCGCAGGCTCGGCTACTGCTGGTGGGCCTGTGGCTGGTTGCGGCGCTGCTGGTGCCGCGCGCTGCGGCCGGGCTGGCCGGCGTGCTGGCCCCGGCGCCTGATCCGGTTGCCTTTGCGCAGGGCATCGAGGCGCAGATGAAATCTGGCCATGATGCCTTTGGCAAGGATGCCAAGGCATTCGAGGCCGCGGTGATGGCCCGGTACAAGGTCAGCCGTCTGGAAGACCTGCCGGTCAATATCGACGGCCTCAGGCTGGAAGCGGCCGAAGCCCACGGCAACGCCGTGTTTGACCGGGCGTGGGGCGACCTGGCAGCCACTTATGATCGCCAGCGCCAGATAATGCGGCTGGCCGGGCTGGTCTCCCCGCTGGTGCCGCTGCAGAATGTCTCCATGGCGCTGGCCGGCACCGATGGCGGGCAGCAGCTGGATTTCCAGGCCGGCGCCGAAGCCCATCGCCGCCGCATCATCTCAGCGCTCAACATGGACATGGCCAACAAGGCCGGTGCGGCCGGCTTTGATTACAAGGCTGGTTCGGCGCTGTGGCGGACGATCCCGGATTTCGCCTGGCAGCCGCAGCCGCTGACGCAGCGGCTGGCGGCCGTTGGTGCCGATCTGGCGTTGCTGGCCCTGTGGGTGCTGCTGGCCTTTGCCGGCCTGCGCTGGGCCGGCCGCCGGTTGGCGGCGCACGCGGTTTGAGGGCACGGCCATGCTGCAGCTGACCGCCATCGAAACCCGCCAGCTGCTGGCCAGTCGCCCGGCCCAGGCCGCGCTGCTGGTGCTGTGCCTGGTGCTGGCCATCGCCATCGCCAACGGCCGCAGCCTGCTTGCGGGCCAGATCGCGAGCCGCGCCGCCGCCGCTGCCGAGGCCGGCGAAGCCCGCGCCAAGCTGACCGAACAGGTCAAAGCACATGTGGCCGGGGCGCTGCCGGCTGACGAGGCGGTGCTGCTGCCGGTGAGGGTGCGCGATGGGGCCGTGTCGGCAGTGCCGCCGCTGGCCGACGTGGTGGCCGGGCGTGCCGCCACCGATCCGGCCGCTGCCAGCATCAGCCTGCGGTCGCGCGCCGACACGCTGTTCCGCCGGCCCAGCCTGGAGAATCCGGAACGGTTGGCGCGTGGCAGCCTTGATCTGGCCTTTGTCGCTATCGTGGTGGCGCCGCTGCTGTTGATCGCGCTGGGCCATGGCTTGTTCACCGCCGATCGCGATTCGGGCGCGGCGCGGCTGGTGCTGGCCCAGGCCGGCCGGCTGGGGCCGCTGTTGCTGGCGCGGTCATTGCCGCGACTGGCGCTGGTGGCCGGCCCCCTTCTGTTGGCGCTGGCTCTGCTGCTGGCCACCGGGCCCGATCTGCCCGGCCGTGCGGCGGCGGCGCTCGATTGGGCGGCGCTGGCGCTGGCGCTGCTGGCAGCTTGGTGGGGCGTGGTCCTGTGGGTGAACAGTCTCCGGGTGAGCGCCGATGGCGCCGCGCTGGCGCTGGTCAGCCTGTGGGCGCTGTTCACCCTGGTGCTGCCGGTGCTGGTGGCGGCCAATGTGCAATTGCTGCACCCGGCGCCATCGCGGCTGGCAGAAATGGCCGCCGTGCGCGCCGCCGAGATTGCCGCCTCCAGCGAATGGGAAAATGATCACCCCGAAGTGGCGGCCAGCGAAGCCGAAGCCCGCCGCGCATCGGTGGCGCGCGCCGCCGGCGTGAATGCGCGGGTAGAAGCGGCGGTGGCACCGGTGGCCAAGCGCTTTGCCGAGGCGCTGGCGGCACAACAGCAGGCCAGCGCCGCGCTGGCCTGGGCGGTACCGCCTTTGCTGGCGTCGCAGGCGATGGCCGATGCCGGCGGTACTGGCCTCGCCGGCGCAATCGGCTTTCGCAGCGAGGCCGCCGCCCATCTCGCCCGCTTCAAGGCGGCGCTGGGCCAGGTGCTGGCCGATGATGGCCTGCTGACGCCGCAACGGCTGGCGGCGCTGCCCCGCTTCAGCACGCCGGCACCGACACGGTCGGCCACGCCGGCGCTGCTCTGGCTGGGCCTGATTGCAGCGCTGTTCACCAGCCTGGCCGCCCGCAATTTCGCGCGTGTCGAACTGGCCTGATCGCCCGTCAGCACCAGCCCCTCCGTTATGGAGCCATGTGGCATGTCCCAGATATTGCCGGGTCTGATCCTGTCAGCCGCGTTGCTGTCTTCGCCCGCGATGGCCCAGACGGTGGATGATGCCACCGCTGCCACCGGCGCGCGGACGGCGGAAAATGCGGTGCGCAGCGCCGGCGATGCCTTTGGCACTTCGATCGGGCGGGAGACGATCGGGCTCTATAATGCCGGCAATGTGCGCGGCTTTTCGCCAACGGCGGCCGGCAATGTGCGCATCGATGGCCTGTATTTCGATCAGGTCTGGGGGCTGAACCCGCGCCTGCGCCGGGCCACCAGCATCCGGGTGGGGCTTTCGGCGCTGGGCAGCCCGTTTCCGGCCCCCACCGGCATCGTGGACTATGCCTTTCGCAAACCCGGTGACGATGCCGCCTTGAGCGTGCTGGGCGCATTGAACCAATGGGGCAACGCCGCGCTGGAGGTGGATGCCAATCTGCCGGTGGCCAAGGGGTTGAGCGTGGCGGCCGGTGGTGCCCTGTTCGATGATCGCCTGTACAACGCCACCCGCGCCGGCTTCTGGCAATTTTCGCTCGCCGCCCGCTATGCGCCAACCGACGCAATCGAGATCGTGCCGTTTGTCGCCCGTTCGGAAGGCTTTGATCAGACGGGGCCGATCTTCCTGCCAGCCGGCGAAGGCCTGCCGCCACGCCTGCCGCGCCGGTTTTTCAAGGGGCCGGATTGGGCGCGCTATCGCGGGGTGGCGTCCAACACAGGTGTGCTTGGCACCTGGCGGCCGGGGCCGGGCTGGGAAGTGCGCGCCGGTCTTTTCCGATCGCTGTTCGACGATTCCCGCGGCTTTGCCAATCTCGTCACCGATCTGGATCAGGCTGGCAATGGCCAGCAGCTGGTGATCGCCGATCCGCCGGTGAAATTTGCCAGCACCAGCGGTGAATTGCGGCTGACCCGCACGCTGGCCGATGGCCCGCGCACGCACCGCATCCACGCCAGCGTGCGGGCACGGGCCGGAGACCGGCGCTTTGACGGATCGGACTTCATCGATCTGGGGCCAACCAGCATTTTTGCGCCCACCACGGCCCCCGCGCCAGCCTTCACCTTTGGCGAACAGCAAAAGGACCGGGTGCGCCAGATCATCGCCGGCATCGCCTGGGAAGCGCGCTGGCCGGGCGTGGGCGAGCTGAGCCTGGGTGTGCAGGGCACGCGCTATTCAAAGCGCATTGGCCTGCCCAGCCTGCCGCCGGTGGCAACCGATACCTCGCCGCTGCTCTATAACGCCACCCTGGCTGTCGAGATCACCCCGCGCCTGGTTGCCTATGCCGGCACCGTTACCGGGCTGGAGGAAAGCGGCATCGCGCCGGGCAACGCCGCCAACCGCAACGAGGCGCTGCCTGCCATCCGCACAAGCCAGCGCGACGCTGGCCTGCGCTGGGCGATCAGCGATGATGTGCGGCTGGTTGCCGGTGTGTTCGATGTGCGCAAGCCCTATTTCAACCTGGATGCCAATGGCCGTTTCGACGCGCTGGGTGAGGTGATCAACCGCGGCATCGAACTTTCGGTTTCCGGCCCGTTCACCAAACGGTTCAGCGTCGTGGCCGGCAGCGTGCTGCTCTGGCCGCGCGTCACCGGTGAAGGCGTCGCACTGGGCCGGGTGGGGAACCGGCCGGTGGGCGCCATCAGCCGCCGCATGGAGCTGAATCTGGATTGGCGGCCGCCAGTGCTGGAAGGGCTGGGCGTGGACATGGCCATCAGCCATCGCAGCCCGGAAACGGCGACCGTGAATGCGGTGACCGCCATTCCGGCGCGCACCCTCATCGATCTTGGCGCACGCTACAGCTTCAAGCTTGCCGGCCAATCGGTGCTGCTGCGGCTGCAGATGGAAAATCTCAATGATCTGCGGGGCTTCGAGTTGCAGGGTGCCGGGGCCTATGATCTGATCCCGGGCCGGCGCATCGGCGGCTATGTCACTGTCGATTTCTAGCGCCTATCTGACCAAGCCGGCGGCCTGAGGGCGTGCCTGTCGGTGAGGTCGGACATGCCGCATGTGGGGCGGGCCTTAATCGGGCAGTTGCCCGTGGCTGACGCGGCACAGGCGGATGCCGCAGCCCTTCTTCGCGATCGAACTACAGGCCGATCCGGCAACCAGCGCCACAGGCAATGAGACCCTGAACCAAATAATCGGGCCTTTCGATGCGCTTGCGGTTTTCCTCCTATTGCCTAGGATGGCCGGAGAAGGGGGCTGGGGCATGCAGGCTGGGGACTGGCAGCGGGTGGACGCGGCGCTTGATGCCGCGCTGACTGAGGCGTTGCCCGAGCAGCAAGCAGCGCTGGCGCGGCTGTTGGCTGATGCGCCGGAGCTGCTGGCCCAGGCCCGGGCCATGCTGGCGGCGATGGCCGGCGCTGAGGCATTTCTGGAACCCGCGGACGTGCCGGCGGAGCAGTCGACCAAAGCGCCCCAGTCCGGAAGCCGCTTTGGTGCCTGGGCCGTTGAGGGCCAGCTGGGGCGCGGCGGCATGGGGGTGGTGCTGGCGGTGAGCCGGGTGGCCGGTGGTTTTGCCCAACGCGGCGCCCTGAAGCTGATGCGTGACGATGCCGCCATCGATGTCGCCCGTTTTGAACGGGAACGCCAGCTGCTCGCCGATCTGGATCATCCTGGCATGGCCCGCTTGCTGGATGGCGGCGTGGATGACGACGGCCGGCCCTGGCTGGTGATGGAGCAGATCGACGGGATTGCCATCGATGCCTGGTGCGAGGCGCAGGCGGTTGATCTGGCCGGCCGCGTCCGGCTGGTGCTGGCGGTGATCGATGCGGTGGCGGCGGCGCACCGGCGGCTGGTGCTGCACCGCGATCTGAAGCCCGGCAATGTGCTGGTGGATAGCGAAAAACGCCCGCGCGTGATTGATTTCGGCATCGCCCGCCAGATGAACGCCGGCCAGGCCACGGATGCGGCCCTGCCCCTGTCGGCTCCGTGGGCGGCGCCGGAATTGTTCACGGGGGCACCAGCCGGGCCGCCGGTGGATGTTTATGGCGTGGCGGCCGTGCTGTATCAGCTGGCCACGGGCCAACCGCCGGTTGATCTGGCCGGCCTGCCGCTGGCGCTTGGGGTGGGCCGGGTGCTGGATCAGGAACCGGCGCGGCTTCTGGCGCGGCGGGCCATCGTGCCGGTGCTGGCCGCAGCGCCGGCCGGGTTGGTGGCCGATCTGGATGCGATCCTGGCAAAGGCACTGCGCAAGGATCCGGCGGGGCGCTATCCAAGCCTGGATGCGCTGGCGGCTGATCTGCAGGCGGCGTTGGCGCAGGGGGTGGTGGCGGCACGCTCAGGCAACCGCGCCTATCGGCTGCGGCGGGCCCTGTGGCGGCTGCGCTGGCCCTTGGCGGGAGCAGCGGCGGTGATGCTTGCCCTGGGCGGCGGGCTGGCCGCTGCGCTGGTGCAAAAGCGGGAAGCGGTGGCCGCGCGTGATGCGGCCCTGGCCGAAGAGGCGCGCAGCGAGGCTGTGCGGCAATCGCTTTATCTGTTGTTGGCCGAAAGCGTGGAATTGGCCGGCGGCGATGCGGGGGCGCGCGATGTGCTGGCCCGTGCACAAGACCGGATCCGGCGCGAATTTGCCCGCCGGCCAGCAGAATCGGCGCGCGTGCTGCATGCGCTTGGGGAGCTGTACTTCTATTTGGGGGATTATGAGGGCGCGCGTCAGTTGTTGGCCCCCTTGGTCACCGCCCCCCGGCCCGATCTTCCGGCCGACACGCTGGCGGCGGCGCGTTATGATCTGGCGCAGGCATCCGTGCGCATTGGCGATGTTGATCAGGCGGCCGGCTATCTTGCCCAGGCGCAGGCCTGGTGGCGGCGTGATCCGGTGAAATGGCGCGCGCAACTGATCGACAGCCGGATTGCCGAGGCACAGATTGTGCGCGCCCGCGATCCGGTGGCGGCCGCTGCACTGTTGCAGGCCGCGATGCGGGAACAGGCGCTGCTGGGGGCCGGCATCAACCGCCAATCAGGCGTGTTCCAGAACAATCTGGGGGTGGCGCTGCAAGCGGCGGGTGATCTGGATGGCGCGGCCAAGGCCCTGCGCGCGGCCGCGGCAATCTGGCAGCGCACCGGGCTGGATGAAACGCCCGATGCTCTCAACACGCTCAACAACCTGGCGGCGATTGAAACACTGCAAGGCCGGCCACAGGCGGCCGAACCGCTGTTTGCCAGGGCGGTGGCGCTGCGCAAGGCGCTTTATGGCGCATCGGGTGCCACGGCAGCGTTGCTCAACAATCATGGCAAGGTGCTCTTGTTGCTGGGCCAGCCGGCGCGGGCCGAACCGGTGCTTGCCGAAGCGGTGGCGATGGCCGCCCGCCACGCCGGGCCCGGATCAATCCATCATGTCGCCGCGCTGGCGGGGCTGGCCGAAGCACAATTGGCCCGCGATGTGGCTGCAGGGTTGGCCACGGCGCAAGCCGCCGTCAGCGCCGCACGGGCGGGCAAGGCACCGCCGCCGGCGCTGGCCATGGCCGATCTGGCACTGGCCCGCGCGCTGATTGCCAGCGGCAACCGCGTGGAGGCGCGGGGCGCGCTGGCGCGGGCGCAGGCCATCATCCCGGCGCTGGGACCGGCCGGCGCCCGGTTGGCCCGTGCCGCCGATGAACTGGCGACGAAGCTTTAAGGTTCGGCCCCGATATCCAGCATCAGCAGCGCCTTGGCCTTCACCCAATCGCGGCGCACGGTGCGATCGGTGCAGCCCAGGATGGTGGCAATTTCGGTTTCGGCATAACCGCCGAAGAAGCGCAGCTCGACCACTTCGGCGAGGCGCGGTGACAGGCTGGCAAGCCGATCGAGCGCGCCATCAAGCGCCAGCAGCCGATCATCGCTTTCCCAATAGATCATCGGCATGTCGTCGTTGAATTCGGCCATGGCCGCGCCGCCGCCGCGCTTGGCGGCCTGCCGCGCGGCGGCGTGATTGACCACGATCTGCCGCATCGCCCGTGCCGCAGTGCGCAGGAAATGCGCCTCATCCACAAAGCCGGGGCTGCGCCGCAGCTTCAGAAATGCCTCGTTCACCAGCACGGTGGCCCGCAATGTCTCGCCAGCGCCATAGCGCAGGCGGACATCGCGGGCGATGCGGCGCAGGTTGGGATAAAGCGCCGCGATCAGGCCTTCATCCACCCGCAATCCGGCACCAGCCTCCGGGCTCATTGTCCCGCCCCGGCATCATACACCAGCGCCACCATCACCATGTCTTCGCCTTCATAAGGGGTTACCGTGACCTGCATGGCGGCATCATTGCCGGTTTCGCGCCCCATGGCCAGCATCCGGCCATCACCAGTGGTGGCTTCGGCCAGGACCTTCAGTCCGGCGGCGGTGCCGAGCTTGCGATAATGTTCGATCACCGCGGCCGGGCTGGCCTTGACCTGGTATGACACCAGCCCGCGCGTTTCGCCTTCGCCACCGCGGATGGCGCTCTGCACGCTGGCGCCCGGCATCAGCGCGGCAAAATCCGGCAGATCGGCTGGCGCGCTGATGCCGCTGCTGCCAGGCAGGGCGGCGGAGATGCTGGTTTTTGTGCCGGTTTCGGGATCGGTGACGCTGGTTTCAGCGCTGCCACAGGCGGTGAGCAGCAACAGCGGCAACATTAAGCAGGCGGTCTTCATCATCGGTCTCCTTTTGGACAACAGGGGTGGGCAGGGTTTCGGGCAACAGGGCCGGCACGGCCTCGCCGCGCGCCAGATGCGCGAGGCGGGTGATGAGTGCGGCCAGGCCGAACGGGCCGGGTTCGGGAATGGCAAGGCCGGGGCGGAGCGGAACCGGCCAGCCCAGCGGGCGCGGCAGGGGCCGGGGATCAAGCGCCAGTGCCCCCATGGCCTGCGCCCACTGGCTTCCGCCGGCCAGCGCCAGGCTGGCCAAGGTGGCGGCAGGCAGCGCGCCAGCGCCCGTGGCCACCAGCAGCAGCCGGTCATCCGGCGAACGGGCCAAGAGCGCGGCTGGCTCGCGGCCGTGGCGGGCCATGATGGACCAGGCCGAGCGCCCGCCGCGCGCGTGGCCGCCCCAACTGTGCCAGGCTGATGGTGCGGGCTGGGCCGTGATCAACAGGGCGGATCGCGGCTGCGCGCCCTGCCGCGCCCCGGCCGCCAGCGCAATGGCCTGCAAGGCCTGCGTCACCGTTTGCGGCTGCCACAGCGCCAGCCGCCCGCGCGCCACCGGCCAATCATCGGCCAGCCACAGGCCATCGCCCGGACACCAGCCCGGCAGGCGCGCGCCAACCAGCGTTTCAAGAGCGTGCAATGTGGCGATATCGGCCGGCAGCGGCCCGGCCAGCGCCGGCATCTGGCCGGACACATCCACCGGGTGGCCGGCGCGGGCCAGCACGGCCGCCGCCGCCCAACCGGCAACGCCCGCGCCCATGATCTGGACGGCGGCACCGGGGCGCAGCGGAAGGACAAGGCAGGTCATGCCAACCAGAACCGCAATGGCGCGCGAAAGCGGACAGTAGAAAATTCTGGCCGCCCGTGTCCGCTTTTGCGCGCAACCCCGGTTTTCCCCAGCAGACAACGGCTGATCCGCCGCTGCCGAGCATTGCCAAAGGGGATATCACCATGACCAAGCGCAGCCACTATTTCACCACCAGCCATGCCGCGATGATTGCCGCGCTGCTGTTGACCCCATTGGCGATGCCGGAAGCGGCGCAGGCGCAGGCTTGCATCCTGGACATAAACAGAAACAATACACCGGATGCGGGTGATGGGACACGGGGAGCCGTTGCCAACAACACGTCCAGTATCGGTGTCGCATGTGGCAACGGCGCCATCGCCAATGGCATAGAAGCAACGGCCGTTGGGGCATTCAGCGAAGCTTCTGGTGTTTTTGCGAGCGCATTCGGTGCGGGAAGCAAAGCAACCGGCGACAGGTCGACGGCTTTGGGCCCTCTCAGCAATGCGGCGGGCATTTCCTCTGTTGCCATCGGTTTCGGCGCGGAAGCTGTCGGCCAAGAGGGTGTCGCCATCGGGCCTGACGCTTTCAGTGAGAGATTCGGCGTTGCGATCGGCCTAGATGCACGGGCTGCCAACGAAAGTGTCGCGATCGGGCCGGCAACGGCTTTGGGTAGTCAGGCGGTGGCCATCGGCAGTGAAGCCGATGCCGGCTTTCTGAATTCGGTCGCCATCGGCTTGCAGTCAAAGACCACTGGCCAGTCCGCAGTTGCGCTCGGCGAGCGTTCTGAAGCGGGCGAATTCGGAACAGCGCTTGGACTGCTCAGCATCGCACGCCAGAGTGCTATTGCTGCCGGCTTCGGCAGCTTTGCGAATGTCGAAGCTTTGTCTGTCGGCTACGAAAGCTTCGGTGCTGATAGGGCTGTGGCTTTGGGCGCTTTCGCCAGTGCGGAAACCGAAAAATCGATTGCGATTGGTTGGAATGCTAGGGCCGCTGGCATCTTGGCAACCGCTCTTGGCGCTAGTGCCACTGCCCGAGGCACCGATGCAGTCGCGGTCGGCCTCGATGCGGATTCAGAAGGGCTAGCCAGCGTCAGCGTCGGCCCCCGCAGCTTCTCAGCGGGCAGATCGTCAGTAGCAATCGGTGACCACAGCAGCGCAATCGGCGAATACAGCGTCGCCATCGGTGGCGATTCCGTGGATGCCGACGCCTTGGGAGCGCAGGCTACCGGGACCAATGCCATCGCCATCGGCAACGACAGCAATGCCGCCGGCATCTTCAGCACTTCATTGGGCAGTCTCGCCACTTCGGCGGGCGCCAACAGCCTGGCACTCGGCGCTGCCGCGTCGGGCGGCGGCGATTCGTCGGCGGCGGTGGGCGTTCTCTCCAATGCTTCGGGGGTGCGTGCCACCGCGCTGGGCACGCAATCGGTTGCCAATGGCGCTGCTGCCACCGCGCTGGGCGCCAACACGCGCGCCAGCGGCGAGAGCAGCGTGGCGATTGGCCACCAAAGCGGTGCGACCGGTTTTGCCGCCATCGCCGTGGGGGCCGAGGCCGTGGCCAATGGCGAACAGGCGATCACGCTGGGCGGCAGCGCCAATGGCACCG
>CAZHTW010000020.1:0-35325 GCA_964535865.1 uncultured Sandarakinorhabdus sp.
CCGCGGTTCTGGCGGATATATTTGGCGTTGTGGCTGATCAGGCGGTGGCGCTTGCCGGCCACACCATGCTTGATCTTGCCCGAAGCGGTGATCTTGAAGCGCTTCTTGACCCCGCTCTTGGTCTTCATCTTGGGCATTTCGGTCTCCTTCTCAAAGACGCATCAAAAACCGCCATGGCAGCCCTTTTCGCCAGGCGGTCCGGTTCATGCGAAGCGGCGGCCATAGCGGCTTGGCCCCCCACTTGCAAGCCGGGTGAAACAGGCGGGCACGATTCCCGGTGGCGACTCGCATGTGTTCCTGATATGTTCGAATTTCCAGTCAGGGAGGATCACATGATCGGCTATGTCACCGTGGGCACCAGCGATATTGCGCGGGCCGCCCGATTCTATGACGCCATCGCCGCCGAAATGGGCACAGGGCGGATGATGGAGTTTGACAATTTCATCGCCTGGGGCACGGCCGACGGCCCGGCCGGCATTGCCGCCACCAAGCCGTTCGACGGACAACCGCCAAGCGTGGGCAATGGCGTGATGGTGGCGCTGGAAGCAAAGGACCGCGCCCAGGTGGACCGGATATACGCGCTGGCGCTGGCCAATGGCGGCACCTGCGAAGGCCCGCCCGGCCCGCGCGGCGATCAGGGCTTTTACGCCGGCTATTTCCGCGATCCGGATGGCAACAAGCTGAATGCGTTCGTGATGGGGTGAGGGGTCTCACGCCCGGCCGGGCGTTGCCACCAGATTGGCCACGGCAACCCCGGTCAGGGCAAAGGCGCGTTCCCAGCGGCGTTCCGCGGCCACGTCCCACACGCAGGCCGGATCAGGCGGGGCGAGGTGCCAGCCATGCTGGCGCATCTCGCCATCCAGCTGGCCGGCGCCCCAGCCGGCATAGCCCAGCACCATGTGCCAGCGCCTTGGCCCGTCGCCGCGCGCAATCGCCTGCAATATGTCGAGCGTGGAGGTGAAGGCCCAGGCGCCGCCAACCTGGATGGTGCCGGCGGCGGCATAATCGGCGCTGTGCAGCACAAAGCCGCGCCCCGGTTCCACCGGCCCGCCGGCCAGCACCGGCACGTCGGGTGCCACCCCCGGTGCGATGTCCAGCTGCGCCAGCAGGCCGTGCAGGGAAAGATCGGGCATCGGCTTGTTGATCACCAGACCCAGCGCCCCGGCGTCATCATGCAGGCACATGGCAATCACGGTGCGGTCAAACCGGTCATCGCCAATGCCGGGCATCGACAGCAGCAATTGGCCCGAAAGATAAGGCGGCGTTTCCACGGCCACAAGCATAGGCGCGCGCTGGACGCCAGCCAAGGCCAAGGCTAGGGAAGGCAGGCAATTTTGCAGACAGGAGCGGCATCATGAGCATCAACGTTGGCGACACAGTTCCGGCAATGACCCTGATCAAGGCCACGGCCGATGGCCCGGCCCCGCTGGCCACGGCCGATCTGTTCGGCGGCCGCACCGTGGCGCTGTTTTCGGTGCCAGGCGCCTTCACCCCCACCTGCTCGGCCCGGCATCTGCCCGGTTATGTGGAAAATGCCGCCGCCATGAAGGCCAAGGGCGTGGACGAGATCGTGTGCGTTTCGGTCAACGATGCCTTCGTGATGAACGCCTGGGGCAAGTCCGCCGGCGCGGGCGACAATGTGACGATGATCGCCGATGGCAATGGCGATTTCTCCAAGGCGCTGGGCCTCACCTTTGATGGCAGCGCCTTTGGCATGGGTGTGCGCGGCCAGCGCTTCTCGATGATCGTCAAGGATGGCGTGGTGGCCGAACTCAACATCGAACCGCCCGGCGCCTTTGGTGTTTCGTCCGCCGAACATCTGATGGGCCAGCTCGCCTGAGCCCAACGCCGCCCGCCATGTCCACCGGTTCCCGCCCGGCCGGCCGGCTGCGCGCCGGGCTGACGCGCCGCAATCTGTTGATTGCGGCGGTCGCCGGTGCCGGCCTGGCCATTGGCTGGGGCGTGTGGCCGCGCGCGCGCGCCTTCAACTGGGCGGCGGCCGAGGGCGAAACCCTGATCAATGCCTATCTGAAGATCGGCGCGGATGGGCGGGTGGTGGTGGCTGTTGCCCAGGCCGAAATGGGCCAGGGCATCTGGTCGGCGCTGGCGCAGATCATTGCCGATGAACTGGGCGCCGATTGGCGCGCCGTGGCCGTGGAGCCCGCCCCACTGGGCCCGGACTATGCCAACCCCGGCCTGGCCGCTGCATCGGCTGCCACCATGTCGGAACCGATGCGCAGCCTGGTGCTGGGCGCGGGCCGGCGGGTGGCGCAGCTGCTGGATTTCCAGATCACCGGTGGATCAAACAGCATACGCGCCTGGGAAATGCCGCTGCGGCTGGCCGGTGCGGCGGCGCGCGAAATGCTGATCAAGGCCGCCGCCCGCCGCTGGGCCGTGGATTGGACCGAGTGTGACACAGCGGGCGGCTTTGTCACCTACAAGGCCAACCGGCTGCCATTTCATGCCATCATCGCCGATGTCGATCCGGCCGATGCGCCCGATGAACCAAGCTTGCGCCCGCAGCGCCGTCTGGCTGGCCAGCCGCTGATGCGGCTGGATGTGCCGGCCAAGGTGGATGGATCGGCGCGCTTTGGCATCGATGTGCGGCTGCCCGGCATGGCCTATGCCGCCATTCGGCAGGCCCCGATCGGTGCCAGCCTTGCCGGCGCCCCACGCGGCGCGCTGCCGGCCGGCCTGAAACTGGTGCAGGGCCCGGATTTCATCGCCTGTGTGGGCGAAAGCTGGTTTGCGGCATCGAAGGCGCTGGCCACGCTGCAGCCACGCTGGACCAAGGTGGACAATGAACCCGGCCCCTGGCTGGACGCCGCCGTGAAGGGCGCGCTGGTGGTGGACGGCAAGGCCTTTGGCCCCACGGGCGAAATCGGCACCAGCGTGCGCGACGAGGGCGATGTGAACGCCGCGATGGCCGGCGCCGGCGTGGTGACGGCGGATTATGTCATGCCCTTCCTGGCCCATGCCTGCCTGGAGCCGATGACGGCGACCGCGCGGGTGACCGGCGACACCGCCGAAATCTGGGCCCCCACCCAAAGCGCCAGCCTGGCCGCCCGCGCCGTGGCCGCCGCGCTCGACATTGATTATGCCGATGTGACCGTGCACCCCACCTTCATTGGCGGCGGTTTTGGCCGCAAGGTGGAAGGCGATGCCTGTGCCCAGGCCGCGCTGATCGCGCGGGCCACCGGCCGGCCGGTGCAACTGATCTGGAGCCGGGAGGAGGATTTCGGCCACGACGTCTATCGCCCGGCTGTGGCAGCGCGCCTGCACGGCAAGGCCGGGCCGGGCGGCATCACCGCCTGGAACGCTGCGATTGCCGTGCCGGATACCGGCGCCGCCTTTGCCGGCCGCAATGTCGGCAGCCTGATGGGCCGGCCATCGGAAGGTGCCGGCGCCATCGAAGGCGCGGTGGAGCTGCCCTATGCCATCCCGGCCCTGCGGGTGAGCCATGTGCTGGCCGATTGCAACGTGCCGTTGGGCTTCTGGCGCAGCGTTGGGCACAGCTTCACCGGCTTCATCGTCGAACGTTTTGTGGACGAGCTGGCGCTGGCCGCGAAGCAGGACCCGGGCGCGTTCCGCCTGGCCATGCTGAAAGACAAGCCGCGCCATGCCGCCGTGCTGCGCACCGTGCTGGAAATGGGCGGGCCGCTGGGCCGCGATGACGGCCAGCCCGGCCAGCCGGTGGTGGCGCGCGGCATCGCGCTGGTGGAAAGTTTCGGCAGCATCGTTGCCCAGATTGCCGAGGTCGAGGTGCCGGCGCCCAGCTCTGGCCCAACCGCCCCGCGCGTCACCCGTGTGTGGGCGGCGGTGGATTGCGGCCGGGTGATCAATCCCGATACGGTGACCGCGCAAATCGAGGGCGGAATCATCTTTGGCCTGTCGGCCGCGCTTTTTGGCCGCATCAGTTTTGCGCAAGGAGCGGTGGAGCAAGACAATTTCCACGCCTATCGACTGATCACCATGGCCGATTGCCCAATTATTGAAACGCGGATCATCGCATCCGCTGCCGATCCCGGCGGGATAGGTGAACCCGGCACGCCGCCGATCGCGCCCGCCGTGGCCAATGCGCTGGCGGCGGCCACCGGCAAGGCCTGGCAAACCCTGCCATTGTTCCCGGCATGATCGGGCCGTTGCGATTGCCGCCGCAGGCCCTGCCTGCCAATCACGTGCCGGTGAAATCCGGCCGTGTGGGTGTGCTGCTGGTCAATCTGGGATCGCCTGATGCGCCGGATGTGCCGGCGGTGAAGCGATTTCTGGGTGAATTCCTGTCCGATTCGCGGGTGATCGAGATTCCCCAGATCATCTGGCAGCCGATCCTGAACCTGTTGATCCTCAACATCCGGCCGCGCACCACGGCGGCCAATTATGCCAAGGTGTGGATGGATGGCGGCTCGCCAATCACTGTTTACACCCGCCGTCAGGCCGAAGCGCTGCAACAGCGGCTGGGAGACGGCGTGCTGGTCGATTGGGCGATGCGCTATGGCACACGGTCGATCGGCGAACAGCTGCAGGCGTTGATGGCCCAGGGCTGTGACCGCATATTGCTGGCGCCAATGTATCCGCAATATTCGGCCGCCACCAATGCCACAGTGGTGGACGAAGCCGCCCGCGTGCTGATGAAGATGCGCTGGCAGCCGGCGCTGCGCACCATGGCACCTTATTACGACAATCCCGATCACATCGCGGCGCTGGCACAATCGGTGCGCGATGGCGTGGACGCGCTGGATTTCGAACCCGATCTGATCGTCACCAGCTTCCACGGCATGCCGCGCTCCACATTGGAAGCGGGCGATCCCTATCATTGCCAGTGCCTGAAAACCGGGCGGCTGTTGCAGGCCGAACTGGGCCGGCCGGTGAAGGTGACGTTCCAGTCACGCTTTGGCCGGGCCGAATGGCTGAAACCCTATACCGACGACACGCTGGTGAATCTGCCGAAGGACGGCGTCAAGAAGATTGCCGTGGTGTGCCCCGGGTTTGCCGCCGATTGCCTGGAAACCCTGGAAGAGGTGGCGATGGAAGGCCGCGACGAGTTTCTGGAGGCCGGTGGCAGCGATTTTGCCTATATTCCCTGTCTCAACGCCAGCGACACGGGCATGGCCATGCTGGAAACCATCGTGCGTCGCGAACTGGCCGGCTGGGCCTGAGCTTTGGGCCGTTCGGCCCATTGAAACCAAAGGCAATGTGGCTCAAAGTACTTAAGCCGGGGGCTGAACCCCGGCGCTGAGCAGATGGGTGGTTCATGGCACGAGTGGCAGTGGTGACGGGCGGCACACGCGGCATTGGCGAGGCAATCAGCCTGGCCTTGCGCGATATGGGCATAACGGTGGCGGCCAACTTCGGCGGCAGCGACGAACGCGCCCGCGCCTTCACCGAAGCCACCGGCATCAAGAGCTACAAATGGAATGTCGCCGATCACCAGGCCTGTCTGGATGGCTGTGCGGCGGTGGCGGCCGAGCTGGGGCCGATCGATATCGTCGTGAACAACGCCGGCATCACCCGCGACGGCACGCTGATGAAGATGAGCTGGGAGGCGTGGGATGAGGTGATCCGCGTCAATCTGGGCGGCTGTTTCAACATGGCCAAGGCGACGTTTGCGGGCATGAAGGAACGCGGTTGGGGCCGTTATGTGCAGATCGGCAGCATCAACGGCCAGGCCGGGCAATATGGCCAGGTGAATTATGCCGCGGCAAAATCGGGCATCCACGGTTTCACCAAGGCGCTGGCGCAGGAAGGCGCGCGCTTTGGCATCACCGCCAATGCGATTGCGCCGGGCTATATCGATACCGACATGGTTGCCGCTGTGCCAGCCGATGTGCTGGCGAAGATTGTCGCCAAGATCCCTGTCGGCCGGCTGGGCCAGGCCCATGAAATCGCCCGCACCGTGGCTTTCCTGGTCAGCGAGGATGGCGGCTTCATCACCGGTTCCACCATGTCGGTGAACGGTGGGCAGCATATGTATTGAGGCGCAGCGCCGGGAGCGCGCGTGCCGCGCGCCCACAGGCGCAAGCGCGGCCGGCCGGGCGGCTGGCGCACCTGCCAGCCGAACCGCTTCGACGTCAGCCGCGGGCTTTGCCCGCGGCCCCTTGCCCTTGGTCTGAGATGCCAAAAAAATACAGCCTCACCATCCAGGGCCATTCGACCAGCCTGACTCTGGAGCCCATCTTCTGGCAGGCACTCAACGAAGCCGCCGCCGCCGACGGCAAATCGCTGGCCGCACTGGTCGCCGAGATTGACGAAGCGCGCACCACCAATCTGTCCAGCGCGGTGCGCGTGTGGCTGTTTGAACGGGCGCGGGCGGGTTGAGACTCAGCGGCGTTTGGGCGGCAGCGGGAAGAAGCCCGAGGTGCGGCGGATATAATCGTCATAGCCAGGCCGATGCTTTTTCAAGCTATGCTCCAGCATCGGCGCGCCCGACCAGCGGGTGAGGGTGAAAGACAGGAACAGCGGGCCCACAATGGTCCATATCGGTGCCCCGGCGGCGATGCCAACGATGAAAATGCCCCACCAGGCCAGAAAATCACCAAAATAATTGGGGTGGCGGGTGTAACGCCACAGGCCCGTGTCCATCACCCGGCCCTTGTTGGCCGGATCGGCGCGAAAGGCTTCCAACTGGGCATCACCGATGGTTTCAAAGGCGATGCCCACCAGCGCCGCCGCTGCCCCGGCCAGCCCCCACCATGGCAACGCGCTGCCATCATCGGCCAGCACGCCGGCCTGCGCCGGCAGGCACACGCCCCACAGCAACGGCCCCTGCATGCCAAAGGCCCGCCACCAGGCTGCCTTGGCAAAGCTCATCCCCTGTTTCTCGATGGCGTGGCCCAATATCTTTTCATAACGCGGATCGCGGCCCAGCCGGCGCCAGCGGGTGATCAGGTGCGTGCCCAGCCGCAGGCCCCACAGCGCCACCAGCGCGGCCAGGCACCAGCCGGCCTGCCCCGCCGGCCCGCCGTTCAGCAGCAGCGCGATGGCGACGGCATAGACCATGCCATAGGCCCAGATGGCATCGATGAACGAGACATCGCGGATGGAAACACTGTACCGCCAGCACAGGCCCATCAGCCCCACAACGGCGGCGAGCGTAATCGCAAGATTGATCAGCATCGGTCTTCAGGCGGCCTTGTTGAAGCTTTGCACGCTGGCATTCACGATGGATTTCATCGCCTTGTCAGGATGCCGCGGCGTGGTGGAGCGATAAAATTCCTCCACCCGCGCCATGTCGGCGGCATAATCGCCGGTGGGCATGAAGGCCACGCCCAGCCCGCCGGTTTTCTTGGCATAATCCATCATGCCGATGATCAGCGGCACCTTGGCGCCCAGCGCGATGTGGTAGAAACCGGTTTTCCACTGGCCCACCGCACTGCGCGTGCCTTCGGGTGCGATGGTGAGCAGAAATTCGTCGCGGCGGTTGAACTCGTCGATCATCGCCTGAACATAATTGCCGCCGCTTTCGCGGTTCACCTGCACGCCGCCCATCTGGCGCATGAAATTGCCCAGCGGCCAGCGGAACAGCTGCCGCTTGGCCATGAAGCTGGTTTCCACGCCCAGTTCGCGGGTGAGGCCAATATAATAGACGAAATCCCAGTTGCTGGTGTGCGGGGCCGCGATGATCACCGCCTTTTTCGGGATCGGCCGCACCGCCGTCGCCGTCCAGCCCATCAACCGGAAGAACCGCAACAACATCCATTCCAGCAGGCCCGACAGCCAGCTCTTCTTCACCGCCGTCATGCACTTTCCCCAAGTCTGCCGGCGGTCTCGAACGGCCGCCTTGATCCTCTTCCAGCGACACAGCATCGCGGATACCGGGTGGCAAAGTCAATTGACGTGTCAAAGCCCGCGACACCGGCTATGGCAGCGCCATGATCAAGATGCTTGCCGCCTATGGCCTCACCCTCATTGCCTTTGCCGCCATCGATGCGGTGTGGCTGATCAACATGGCGCCGCGGCTGTACAAACCGGAAATCGGCGCGGTGATGATGGATGAAGGCTTCCGCCTGGCGCCGGCGATGATCTTTTATGCGCTGTATATCGGTGGCATCGTCTATTTCGCGGTGTGGCCCGGCCTCACCGAAGGCGTCGCCAAGGCGGCGTTGCAGGGCGCGATCCTGGGCTTCCTGTGTTACGCCACCTATGATTTCACCAATTATGCCACGCTCAAGGTGTGGAGCCTGAAGGTGACCGTGCTCGATCTGATCTGGGGCACGGTGCTCACCGGCGGCACCGCTGCTGTCGGGACTTGGGCAACGCTGAAGCTGTTCCCTTCGGCCTGATCACCAATAGTCGGCCATGATGGCGCGGGCCCAATCCGGCTCGCGCACCGCCCCGCGCGGCAGGAAACCGGCCATCACCGGCTTGATGTCCAGCACCGGGGTGCCGTCGATGGCGTCCAGTCCTTCCACCGCCAGCGCCAACCCGTCCACCGCTACGATTCGGCAGATGGTGATGCCCAGCCGGTTCGGCCGGTTCTTGCCGCGCTGGGCAAAGATGCCGACCCGTGGCCAATCCGGATTGCCGCGCGGATGGCGGGCGCTGGTGGTGATGTCATCCTCCCCCACACGGTCGAACAGGAAGATCACTTCGGCATGGCTGAAGCCGTCAAGGCCGAGCAGCGCCTCGGCCGTGAAGCGGGCCGGATCAAGCCTTATGGTGGCGCGGCTGGAGCCCCAGTCATCATCAACGGCATCGCTGCGTCCGCCATCGACATGGCCGATCGGGATAAGGGTGAAACTGGTCATGGCAAGCCTCCGTTCAGCCCGCGAGTGTAGCCACGCCGGTGCTACAGCCAAGCCTGCCCCGCCTCATGGCTGCCAATCGCCCCGCACATAGCCCTGGGCGCGCAGCAGCACGGTCAAGTCGCCATGGCGCACATGTGCCTGCGCTGCCGAGGCAGCCTTGGGCTTGGCGTGATAGGCGATGCCCAGTCCGCCGCCTGCCATCGCGGTGGTGATCATCGGAATATCATTGGCACCATCGCCCACTGCCACCACGGCATGCATCGGCGTGCCGTCGGCTTCCAGCAGCGCCTGCTTGGCGGCGGCGTCCACGATCGGTTCGGCCACGGTGCCGGCCAGCGCGTCCCCGTCCCGCTCCAGCCGGTTGGCGATGGCGCGGGCAAAGCCGATCTGGCGCGCCACCGGCACGGCAAAATCCATGAACCCACCTGATACCAGCAGCGACCGCGCGCCATTGGCGGCCATCGTCTGCACCAGGGTGCGCGCACCGGGGGTCAAGCGCACCCGGTCGCGCAGGCAATCGGCCAGCGTCGCCACCGGCAGCCCCTTGAGCAGGGCAACGCGGGCCCTGAGCGCGCCGGCAAAATCCAGCTCGCCGCGCATGGCCGCTTCGGTGACGGCGGCAACTTGTGCCTTCACACCGGCATAATCGGCCAACTCGTCGATGCATTCACAGGCGATCATGGTGGAATCCATGTCGGCCACGATCAGGCGCTTGCGGCGGGGGCTTGCCCCGGCCTGCACCACCACATCCACGGCCGGCAGCGCATCTTCCAGCGCGGCACGCACCGCAGGGCCGTCCCCGCGTGCCAGGATGTCAAAGGCGTCGCCGGCCTCCAGCCAGCTTTGCGCCACCACGTCGCCGATCCCGCGCACGACATCGCTTGCCGCAGAGACGTCGCCGGGCGACAAGGCGCCTTCGGCAACCAGAGTGATGATGAGCGCGTCTGCCATAAACCTCGATCCTGATCGGATCACCGTCCTGACAGGGCCAACCGCCGGCGGCAAGTCTGCGCTGGCGCTGGCGCTGGCGCGGCGGGCCAATGGCGTGATCATCAATGCCGATGCCAGCCAGATGTATCGCGATCTGTCCATCGTGACGGCGCGGCCCAGCCCGGCGGACACCGCGGCCGCACCGCACCGTCTGTATGGCATGCTGGCCGGCGATGATGTCTGCAACGCGGCGCGCTGGGCCGGTCTGGCCAAGGCAGAGATTGCGGCGGCGCGGGCGGCGGGGCAGCACCCCATCATCGTCGGGGGCACCGGGCTTTATCTGGCGGCGCTGGTGCACGGGCTGGCGCCGGTGCCAGCCATAGACGCAGCGGTGCGGGCCGATGTGCGGGGGCTGGACACGGCCGCCGCCCGCACCGCGCTGGAGCGCGAAGATCCGGCTGCCGCCGCCCGCCTGATGCCGGCCGATCGGCAGCGCACCCTGCGCGCGCTGGAAGTGGTGCGCAGCACGGGGGAAACGCTGGCCGCCTGGCAACAGCGGCGGGAAGGCGGGTTGGGTGCGGCGGCCGTGCAGGGCCTGGTGGTGGATCGCCCCCGCGCCGAACTCCATGCCCGTGCCCAGGCCCGGTTGACCGCGATGCTGGCCGCCGGTGCATTGGCGGAGGTGGCGGCCCTGCTGGCGCTTGGCCTGCCGGCCGACGCCCCGGTGATGAAGGCGCTGGCGGTGCCGCAACTGGCGGCGCATCTGGCCGGGGCGTGCGGCCTTGACGCGGCCATGGCGGAGGCGCTGGCGGCAACGCGACAATATCAGAAGCGCCAGCAGACCTGGTCGCGCAACCAGTTGGCGGATTGGCAGCGGACCCCGCCGGCTTGAACCGGTGAAAAGGCACCTGTCGGCAGAATTTACAGCGACACGTAGTTAATGAAGAATTAACGCTTTGAAATCATGAGGTTACAGATTGGCACGCTCTTTGCATGATGCAATTCGGGTTTCACAAGAAAAATCAGAACCTAAACGACAAAAAAGGAGACACACATGCGTAAGTTTATGTTTGCAGCCGCTGCTGCTCTGCTCGCTTCGGTCCCGGCCAACGCCGTGATCGTGTCCGGTACCCTGTCCAGCGGTAGCGTTGTCGTCAACGGCGGCAGCTTCCAGATTGTGGCCGCTCCGGCCACCATCGCCACCAACCAGGTGAACAGCATCAACGTTCTGGGCGTCAACGAACAGCAGAAGGTCACCCTGGGCGCCGCCCAGCGCGTGATCAATGCCAACATCGCCTCGGGCACCATCATCGCCAACAACGCCACTGCCGTGAACCCGGTCAGCACGCTGATCAGCGCCGGCACCGTCGTGAACAGCCACCTGGTTTTCCTGGACCCGGCCGGCACCTCCACCCGTGGCGCCACTGGTTCGGTGACCTTCAACGGCCGCATCCTGGGCTTCATCCTGCATGACACCGGCCGCCTTGGTGCGAACTTCACCGACACCAATGCGCTCTTCGGTGCGACTGGCACCACCTACGGCGCCATGCACTCCGGCCTCGATGGCGCTCCGGATGCCTACACGATCGGTGGTTCGGGCAACAAGACCCTGACCTTCACGTTCAACGCCGGCGCCACCTCGGCCGATTTCGTCCGCGTCATCACCGCTGTGCCTGAGCCGCGCAGCTGGGCCATGATGCTGACCGGCTTTGGCATGGTTGGCTTCGGCATGCGCCGTCGCCGCACGGCCGTCGCTGCCTGATCGTCTGATCAACTGATGTGCAGGGGGCTGCACCGGCAATGCCGGTGCAGCCCCTTTCATGTTCGGGCTCCGAATTGCCCGAAATGGGCGCAGATCGCTCCAAAAAACTGTCGGAATTTTTTACATATTTGAATCTGTCGTTAAGGTTTGTGTTTCGTAAAGATATGCTGTTCTAAAGGTTAGCGTCCTGCCTGGCCATGTGAAGGCCGGGCCCCGCCCAAGCTGAAGTCCACGCGCGTCCTCCCAAGCGCCGATCGGTGCATATGGCGGGTGAACTTTTTTTCGCGCCAACTCTGCAAATTAACGTTAAATATACCTTTTGTTCATTCCTTTGGCCGGATATGGACCACCTGTCTCACCACAGGGTCAAAGCAAATGCAGCGCCAATCCATCCATATCGCCTTGCTCGCCGCCGCGGCGGCCATCGCCATGCCGGCCCAGGCCGTGACACCGGCGCGCGCCGGATTGCAGGCCATGCGCGAACTCAACCTGATCGTGCTGGGTGATCTGGTGATCAACGGCGGCGAGGTGGAGGGCAAGGCCTTCGTCGGCGGCAATGTCTCGGGCAACAGCAGCCAGATCGGCATCGGCAGCAGCGCCACCGGCCAGGGCTTCACCGCCTCGGGCCGCGCCACCCTGTCGGTGGGCGGCAGCGTCAGCCAGAATCTCAACATCAACAACGGTGCCAACGGCACCGGCGGGGCCCGGGTTGGCGATTTCGGCGGCCGGAATGCCTATGGCGTGGCCATCCAGGGCAATGTGCCCGGCATCAATTTCAACAGCACCGGCGGCACCGCCCGCATCGGCGGCAACATCACCAACAATCTCAACGTGGGCCAAGGCACCACGCTTGAGGTCACCGGCTCGCTGCAGAACGGCGTCAACCTGTCAGACGATGTCACGATCAAGGTGGGCGGCAACATCAACGGCAACATCAACGGCGGCCGGAACACCAATGTGGAGGTGCGCGGCAATGTCGGCAATCTGGGCTTTGGCAGCGGCGGCACTGCCACCATCGGTGGCAGCCTCGGTCAATTGTCGGGCAGCAACAACCAGGTGGTCTCGGTGGCGGGCAGCATCGGCAGTGGCAACGCCGGCAGCGGCAGTGCGATCAAGGCTGGCGGCAGCATCAGCAACCTGAATGGCAGCAACGGCGTGACGGTCTATGCCGGCGGCAGCATCACCGGCAATCCCAACGGCGGCAGTTTCAACAGCAACTA
The DNA here is from genome assembly GCA_964535865.1 of uncultured Sandarakinorhabdus sp. GTDB lineage: Bacteria > Pseudomonadota > Alphaproteobacteria > Sphingomonadales > Sphingomonadaceae > Sandarakinorhabdus. The sequence goes on from CAZHTW010000020.1 coordinate 12,657, forward strand.
CAGATTCAACGCGATGGTTCCGGCGCCGGTGGTGCCCAACGCCCCGGCCGCCCCGGCCATCACCGTCGAAGCCGCCGTGCTGTCTGCCAATGTGCTGGCGCTGTCCTCCTCGCTGGCCAGCCTGGTGGCAACCAGCCCCAGCCGGATCAGCTTTTCCAACAACAACCAGCACGCCACCTTCAATGCGGTGGCCAGCAACATCGGCCCCACCAATCCGACCGGTTTTGCGCTGTTCGAAATCACCAGCGCCAGTTTCTTCAACGTGCAGGAATTCAGCTATAATTTCCCCAACACCACGCTGCCGGTGATCATCAATGTCCGCAACATCGGCAACACCAGCCTCAACATCAACACGAACTTCATCAACAACGCCCGTGCCAACAATCCGCAGGTGATCTGGAATTTCATTGATGCCACCAACATCAACATTGGCCGACAGTTCCAGGGATCGATCCTGGCGCCGCTCGCCAGCATCACGGCGCATGTCGTCGAAGGATCGGTGGTTGCCCGCCACTATGCCATGCGTGATGAAGTGCATCTGGGCACCTATCAGGGCAATGATTTCATGATCGGCGGAGTGGTGCCAGAGCCTTCGAGTTGGGCAATGCTGCTGACAGGCTTTGGCCTGATCGGCGCCACGTTGCGCCGCCGTCGGATCGCAGCCGCGGCCTGAAATGGCCACCTTGATTTTCCCTATGCGCTGCATCGCGTATTGATGCAGCTGCGTAACTGGGTGCATGGTTCTGGCAGTGGAACCGTCGCGTTGTGACAATATCGTGACCGCAAGTTGTTGAAACCCGTGCAGGAAGCCGATCAGCCTTCATGCGTTTGTCATCAACAGGGGTTATGTCGCAGTGCAGCAGATCTGGGGGATATATGCGGTTTTCCGTGGCAGTGATTCTTGGCTTGGCAGCAGCATCGGCGGCAGTGCCTGCTGTGGCCACGGTGATGATTGCCGAACCCGCCCGTCAGCCCAGCGCCTGCTTTGACAGTGCCAGCCCGTGCGAGCCACCGGCGGCCACCGCGGTGACCACGGCAGACGCCCAAACCACCAGCGAACCGCCGGCCCCGATCATTCCGGCTGTGGTTGGCATGCTGGCCCTTGGTCTGGCGTTCATGCGCCGGCAGGCCGTGGTGCAGGAAGTGGTCTGCTGATCACGGCCAGACCGGCCTGATTCCCCGCCTTCGGCCTTTTGGCTGCCCGAACACCATTCAACCGCCAGCGATCCTAGCGGCCTGGCCGTTGTTTTGCGTGCCGCAAATGGCTTTTGCCGGGCGCTGAGGCCGCTTGAGCGGTCGCCCAAGCATCGCATTGTGCGACCCAGATATCCCGTGATTCGCATATTGAGACGCCCAATGCGCGACCCTCGCTCACTAAGCCATTGATTATCCGTTTCCGTGAAACTGGCACACTCCTTGCTGAGATTAACATAAGCGCAATGCTTTGTTAATTCAGGAGAGTGGGACATGCACAAGATTTCGGCCATCGCGGCCATCACCATCGCCGCCGTGATGACAGCCCATCCGGCTGCTGCCGTGAACCGGATCATCAATGGCAGCTTCGAACAGGCCGGCGCCACCGGCGTTGGCGCCTTCGCCGGCTGGAGCAAGCTGAACACGCCAGACAACAGCCCCACCCAGGATCAACCGGCCAGCGTCATCCAGTATAACAGCAATGCCGCCTATCCGATCAGCGCTTATGGCGAGCGTGTGGTGGCCGACAATGCCGCTTCGGGCAGCCCGGATGCGGTTGGGGGCTATGCCGCCTATTTCGTTGGCGATCATTCGGTGAACGAAACCCTGTATCAGGATATCTATCTGTCGCCGGGCAATTTCCGCGTGGGCTTCAACTATTATCTCACCGCCAATGGCCTGCGGAACCGCAACAACGCCAGCCTGGCCGTCACGATCCTGGGCATCCCGGTGGCCACCACGATGATCACCGGCACGTCACAGGGTCAACGCTGGACCAATGTCAGCGGGGTTGGCCAGATCCTCACCGCCGGCTGGTATCGCACGGCCCTGGTGTTCAACTCCAACGGCGCCCCGTCCAAGGATGTTGTGGTTGATCGCGTGTTCGGCGTTCGCACCATCGATGCGGCGACGGTGCTGATCGGGCCCAGCCTGGCCGGCGTGCCGGAACCGGCGACCTGGGCCACGCTGATTGCCGGCTTTGTGCTGGTCGGCGTCGGCATGCGCCGGCAGAAGGCGCTGTCTGCCTGAACTGGCTCCTTGTGGCGTCAACACCGGCTGCATGACGCCCCCGCCAGCCATGGCGGGGGCGTTTTCCTGGCTGAGGCCGGGGCTGATTTGCCTTGGCCAAGGCCGCCAGCCCCGCCGCGCGCTGGCTGCCAAAGGTCGATTTACAATAGCAATATCAGTAATTTACGCCTGAACGCGCAAGCGGCCAGCTGCCTGCAACACCCAAAAACTGTCGGCTGGCCTTACACCTGCGAGCCCCGACTGTAATTAACACTTAATTAAGTCATTCGAAAGAAACCGATCTACGAGACTGGCACGTTAATTGCTTCTTAACCAAATGTGCAGCAACCCCTACGCTGCAACCTGGTTGAAAAGGAACCTCAAATGCGCACCAACATTCTTCTCGCCGCCGCCGCCGCCCTGCTTGCCGCCACGCCGGCCCTGGCCGTCACCAACCTCATCAAGAACGGCAGCTTTGAAAACAGCACGCTCGGGGGCACGCAATTCGGCGCTCCCCCCGTCCTGCCCGATTGGACGCTGACGAACCGCCCGGCGAGCTATGCCGGCATCGTCATCGGCTATAACAACACCCGTTCCTACGCAGCGGGCGGTGCCTTCAATGAGAACGTGTTTGCCGACAACTCGGTTTCGCACAGCCCGGATGCCGTGGGCAGCCGTGCCGGCTATTTTGTCAGCGACGTGGCCACTAACGAGACGCTGACGCAGCTTACCTATTTGTCGGTCGGCAATTATCGCGTTGGCTTCAGCAGCTTTCTGACGCAGAACGGCATCAGAAACCGCAACAATGCCAGCCTGGCCGTGACCATCCTGAGCACGCCGGTGACCGTGACAAACATCACCGGCACCTCCATAGCCCGCACCTGGGTGCACCAATCGACCGTTGCCAACATCTCCAAGGCTGGCTGGTACACCACCAATCTGGTGTATAATTCCAACGGCGACCCGGCCAAGGATATCGTTGTCGATCGCGTCTATGCGATCCGCACCACGGATGCAGCCACCGTGTTCGTTCCGCAGACCACGTTGACTGTTCCGGAACCGGCAAGCTGGGCCATGATGCTGGCCGGTTTCGGCCTGGTTGGCCTTGGTCTGCGCCGTCGGCCCCCGACCGCCCTGGCCGCCTGAGCCCGTTCGCCGGACCCGGTTCGCCGGGCCGCACAAGCAAGCCCCCGTCGCATCGCGGCGGGGGTTTTGCGTTGGATGCGGCGCCTCCCATCCGGCAATCTTGCCAAATATTATCCATATACCGGTATTTCACGCATGATAATTGCGCATTATGGGCTTGACGCAGCATTTTGCTTCTTTTAACAGCAGCCGTCCGCCGGCTTGCCGGCCATAGCAGCATGGAAAGCAGATCATGGGCCTGGAGATTGCCGGCGCCGAAATCGTTGTGCAGGCGCTGACCGATCTCGGCGTCGAGGTCGTGTTCGGCTATCCGGGCGGTGCCGTGCTGCCGATTTATGATGCGCTGTTCCAGCAAAATCGCATCCGCCACATCCTGGTGCGCCATGAACAGGCCGCCGTGCATGCCGCCGAAGGCTATGCCCGGGCCAGCGGCAAGGTGGGCGTGGTCCTGGTCACCTCCGGCCCCGGCGCCACCAATGCGGTCACGGGCATAACCGATGCCTTGATGGATTCGGTGCCGCTGGTGGTGATCACCGGCCAGGTGCCCACGCATCTGATCGGCACCGATGCCTTCCAGGAATGCGACACGGTGGGCATCACCCGCCACTGCTCCAAGCATAATTATCTGGTGAAGGAGACGGCCCGGCTTGGCCCGGTGCTGCACGAAGCCTTTTATATCGCCCGCTCCGGCCGCCCCGGCCCGGTGGTTATCGACATCCCCAAGGATGTGCAGATCATGAAGGCCCGGTATGACAAGCCCGGCACCATCAGCCACAAGACCTACAAGCCGCAGGTGAAGGGCGATCTGGCCGCGATCGAAGCGGCGGTGGAGATGCTGGCGGCGGCGGAGCGGCCGATCCTCTACACCGGCGGCGGCATCATCAATTCGGGGCCCATCGCCAGCCAGTTGCTGCGTGAGCTGGCCAAGGCCACGGGCGCGCCGGTCACCAGCACGCTGATGGGCCTGGGCTGTTTTCCGGCCGAACATCCGCAGTTCCTCGGCATGCTGGGCATGCACGGCAGTTACGAAGCCAATATGGCGATGAACAAGTGCGACCTGATGGTCTGCCTGGGCGCGCGCTTTGATGATCGCGTGACCGGCCGGTTGGATGCGTTCAGCCCGACCAGCCGCAAGATCCATGTCGATATCGATCGCTCCAGCTTCAACAAGACGGTGCGGGTGGACCTCACCATCCAGGGCGACGTTGGCAGCGTGATGGAAGACATGCTGAAAGTCTGGCGCGCGCGCGGGCACCGCCCGGCCGATCTGAAGCCGTGGTGGGCCGATATCGCCGCCTGGCGCGGGCGCAACAGCTTCGGCTTTGAGCAGAAGGGTGAAGCGCTGCTGCCGCAGAAGGCCATCCAGCGGCTGTATGAGATGACGAAGGCCAAAAAGCCGATCATCTCCACGGAAGTGGGCCAGCACCAGATGTGGGCCGCACAGCATTTCGGCTTCCATGATCCGAACAAGTGGCTCACCTCTGGCGGGCTGGGCACCATGGGCTATGGCCTGCCGGCCGCCATCGGTGCGCAGCTGGCCTTTCCGGGCGCGCTGGTGATCGATATCGCCGGTGAAGCCAGCATCCAGATGAACATCCAGGAACTCGGCACGGCGACGCAATATCGCCTGCCGGTGAAGATCTTCATCATCAACAACGAATATATGGGCATGGTCCGCCAGTGGCAGGAACTGAACCACGGCGGGCGGTACAGCGAAAGCTATTCCGATTCGCTGCCGGATTTCGTGATGCTGGCGCAGGCCTATGGCTGGAAGGGCATCACCATCGAGGGCCCGGATGATCTGGATGCCGGCATCCAGGCCATGCTGGATCACCCCGGCCCGGTGGTGGTGGATTGCCGGGTGGCGAAACTCGCCAACTGCTTCCCGATGATCCCTTCGGGCGCGGCGCACACCGACATGATCCTGAGTGCGGCCGATGAAGTTGGCCCGGCCGATGATGATGCGAAGGCGCTGGTGTGATGAAACATCTCCCGTCTGAACGACACACGCTGTCGATCATGGTCGACAATGAAGCCGGCGTGCTGGCCCGCATCGTCGGGCTGTTTTCGGCGCGTGGCTACAACATCGAAAGCCTCACGGTGGCCGATGTGTCGGACAATCACGAAGTGTCGCGCATCACGCTGGTCACCAACGGCCCGCCGCCGGTGATCGATCAGATCATGGCCCAGCTGGATCGGCTGGTGCCGGTGCACAAGGTGGTCGATCTCACCGATTGGGGCCCGCATGTGGAACGCGAGATGGCGCTGGTGAAGGTGGCCGGCGTGGGCGAAAAGCGCGTTGAGGCGCTGCGCCTGGCGGATATCTTCCGGGCGCGGCCGGTGGACACCAGCACCACCAGTTTCGTGTTTGAAGTGTCGGGCTCCACCGACAAGGTGAACCAGTTCATCGCCCTGATGCGGGAGGTCGGCCTGGTCGAGGTCGCCCGCACCGGGGTGGTTGCCATCGCCCGCGGGGCGGAGGCGGTTTGACGTCAACTGCCCTCCCGCAAGGGGTTCCCACCAAACCAATAGTTTGGTGGGGCCCCTCGGGAGGGGCCGGGGGTGGGCAAGTGCCTGCTGGTCGAAATGTGATCCGGGCGGTGAAACCCACCCCCAACCCCTCCCGCAGGCGGGAGGGGAGCCAGAAGAAAGAAGGACAAGAGATGCGCGTTTATTATGATGCCGATGCCGATGTCGGCCTGATCAAGGGCAAGAAGGTCGCCATCGTGGGGTATGGCAGCCAGGGCCATGCCCATGCGCAGAATTTGCGCGATTCGGGCGTTGCCGATGTTGCCATCGCGCTGCGTCCGGGTTCGGCCACGGCGAAGAAGGCCGAAGGCGCCGGCTTCCCCGTGATGAGCAACGCCGAAGCCGCGGCCTGGGCCGATGTCATCATGGTGCTGGCGCCCGACGAGCATCAGGCCGCCATCTATGCCGATGATCTGGCCGCCAACATGAAGCCCGGCGCGGCGCTGGCCTTTGCCCACGGTCTCAACGTGCATTTCGGCCTGATCGAACCGCGCGCCGATATCGATGTGTTCATGATCGCGCCCAAGGGCCCCGGCCACACGGTGCGCGGCGAATATCAGAAGGGCGGCGGCGTGCCCTGCCTGATCGCCATCCATCAGGATACCAGCGGCAATGCGCATGATATCGCGCTGTCCTATGCCTCTGCCGTGGGCGGCGGCCGCTCTGGCGTGATCGAAACCACTTTCCGCGAAGAGTGCGAAACCGATCTGTTCGGCGAACAGGCCGTGCTGTGCGGCGGCCTCACCCACCTGATCCAGGCCGGGTTCGAAACCCTCACCGAAGCCGGCTATGCACCGGAAATGGCCTATTTCGAGTGCCTGCACGAAGTGAAGCTGATCGTCGATCTGATGTATGAAGGCGGCATTGCCAACATGCGCTATTCGATCAGCAACACCGCCGAATATGGTGACATCACCACCGGCCCGCGAATCATCACGCCGGAAACCAAGGCCGAAATGAAGCGCGTGCTGGCCGATATCCAGGGCGGGCGCTTCGTGAAGAACTTCATCCTCGACAACCGCGCCGGCCAGCCAGAGCTGAAGGCCAGCCGCAAGGCCGCCGCCGCCCATCCGATCGAGGAAACCGGCGCCAAGCTGCGCGCGATGATGCCGTGGATTGCCAAGAACCAGCTGGTGGACAAGGCGAAGAACTGAGAAACGACAGGTCCTCCCCAGCCGAAGGATGGGGAGGTGGCACCCGCAGGGTGACGGAGGGGCACTGTGGGCAGCCGCCCCTCCACCGCCTTCGGCGGTCCCCCTCCCCATCCTGCGGCTGGGGAGGATATTGTTATTGCCCGCCGGTCAACAGATCCGCCGCCCGCACCCGCACGCTGCGCAGCGCCAGCTGAATCTCCCACAAGAACAGCAGCAAGCCGCCCGTCAGCATCAACGTCGCCGCGATGAACACCCAGGCAATCGCGATGTCGAACGGATATTTCACCAACTGCTCCACAAACAGCAACACCACCACCAGGCACACCAGCAGCGCCGACAATGTGCACAGCGCAATCGCCCAGTTGGCCGCGGCCATGCGCCCGGCCAGCACCGCCAGATCATCAATGGCGATGCGTCGCCGCTCGGCGGAATAGCCGCCAACCTGGGCTTCCAGATGCCGCGCCCGGTCCACCACGCGGCTCAGGCGGTGGGCCAGCACATTCAAGATGCCGCCGATGGCGGTGAGCAGGAACACCGGCGCCACCGCCTGCTGGATGGCGGAACCAATATCGATCACGGTGAACACGCTGGCCATGGCCGCCATCAAGCCGCGCAACGCCGTTGGATGCAAGCCTGCCGTTGGCGCAAATCCGCATGCGCCGGCTTGCGCGACCGCGCCACTTCGGGTTATGCACAACCATGGTCTATCTGATCGCCCGTTCGCTTCTGCGACTTATCCGCCCTCGGGCGTGATCGGGCTGCGGGCTGTTGTCCCTCGGCCGCCGCGCCTTGAGGGGAGAAACCGCCCACTATATTCAGCGCTGCAATCAGCCCAAATCGACAGGCCAAAGCCATGACCAACCATATCCGCATCTTTGACACCACCTTGCGCGACGGCGAACAATCGCCTGGCTGCTCGATGAATCTGGAGGAAAAACTGAAGGTCGCCGCCCAGCTGGAAGCCCTGGGGGTGGACATCATCGAGGCCGGCTTCGCCATCGCGTCGGAAGGCGATTTCGAAGCCGTGCAAGCGGTGGCCAACATCTGTGACACCGCCATCGTTGCCAGCCTGGCCCGCGCCGCCGCCGGCGACATCGAACGGGCCTGGGCCGCGTTGAAAGGCGCGCGCCAGCCCCGCATTCACACCTTCATTGCAACCTCCCCGCTGCACATGAAGGTGAAGCTGAACAAATCGCCCGATGAGGTGATCGAAGCCATCCGCCATTCGGTCAGCCTGGCGCGCAACCTGTGCCCGGATGTCGAATGGTCGGCCGAAGATGCCACCCGTTCCGATCCGGATTTCCTGTGCCGGGCGGTGGAAACCGCCATCCGCGCCGGCGCCACCACCATCAACCTGCCCGACACGGTGGGCTATGCCACGCCTGAAACCTATGGCGCGATGTTCCGCGATGTGATCACCCGCGTGCCCAATGCCGATCAGGCGATCTTTTCCACCCACTGCCACAATGATCTGGGCCTGGCCGTGGCCAACACCCTGTCGGCGATCATGGCCGGCGCCCGCCAGGTGGAAGCCACCATCAACGGCATCGGCGAACGTGCCGGCAATGCCGCGGTGGAGGAAATCGCCATGGCGTTGAAGGTGCGCCAGGATGTGATGCCCTATCAAACCCGCATCGTGTCCACCGAAATCACCCGCGCCAGCCGGCTGGTCAGCGGTGTGACCGGCATGGCAGTGCAGGCCAACAAGGCCGTGGTGGGCGCCAATGCCTTCGCGCACGAAAGCGGCATCCACCAGGATGGCATGCTGAAGGACTCGTCCACCTATGAGATCATGACGCCCGAAAGCGTGGGCCAGGGCGCCACCAATCTGGTGCTGGGCAAGCACAGCGGCCGCGCCGCCTTCCGCTCCAAGCTGGCCGAGATGGGCTATGACCTGTCCGACAATGAGTTCGGCGATGCTTTCAAGCGCTTCAAGGATCTCGCCGACGCCAAGAAGCAGGTGTTTGACGAAGACATCGTGGCGCTGGTGGATGATGAAGTGCTGCGCGGGCACGACCGCATCCAGGTGGTGGAAGTGGAAGTCTATTGCGGCAGCAACGGCCCGCAGCGCGCCATTCTGACGCTCTCCATCGATGGCGAGGAGGTGACGGCGGCAACGCGCGGCAATGGCCCGGTGGATGCGCTGTTCAACGCCATCCGCAAGCTGGTCCCGCACGAGGAGGCGGTGCTGAGCCTCTATCAGGTGCATGCCGTCACCGCCGGCACCGATGCCCAGGCCGAAACCAGTGTGGTCCTGGCCGAAAACGGCCGCACCGTGCGCGGCACCGGTGCCCACACCGACACGCTGGTGGCCTCCGCCCGCGCCTATGTGAATGCGCTCAACAAGCTGATGGTGAAGCGGGGCAAATCGGCGCTGGCGGCTTCGGCATGAGCAAGCGCCTCGTCATTGTCTACAACGCCAATGCCGGGCTGATGGCAGGGGTGATGGACAGCGTGCACAAGATCGTGTCGCCCTCCACCTACCCCTGCCAGCTTTGCGCTGTCACCTATGGGCTCACCAGCATGCGCAAGGACTGGCGGGCCTTTCTGGACGAAACGGGGCTGGAGCTGTTGTTCCACCACCGCCCGGATTTCCGGGAAGCCTTTCCCAAGGCTGCCGATTGGCCGCTGCCGCTGGTGGCAGTGGAGGAAGGCGGCGCGTTGACCGAACTGGTCAGCGCCGCCGATTTCACCGCCATCCCCGATCTGCCCACGCTGATCCGCGTGGTGCGGGAACGGCTGGGCAAATAGATCCTCCCCCAAGGGGGGGAGGATCAATCAAGCAACGCCGCCAACAGCGGGTTGGGAAAGCGCCGCCGCTGGGTGATGGCGTGGAAATCCTCGCTCAGCCCGGGGATGCTGTACACCTCCACCAAGGTGCCGGCGGCCAGTTCATCCTTCACCACGATCGGCGGCACCAGGGTGAGCGCGTCTGATGAGCGGGCGAGCAGGCGCAGCATCGCCATGTCGTCCACCTCGGCCAATATGATCGGCTGGATGCCGGCGGCGTCCATCAGCTGATCAAAGCCGCTGCGGATATCCGTGCCGCGCGCCGGCAGCAGCACGGGCAGCATCGCCAGATCCTGCGGGAACGCCAGCGGCCGGCCCAACAGGCCGGGCGGCGCGACCAGGCCCACCGGCTGCTGGGCGATGCGCTGGCAGATGATGTCGGGCGCGATGCTGCCACCCAACAGCCGGGGCGGCTGGTTGGCCAGCACCACATCCAGCTCATGCGCTTCCAGCCGGGCCACCAGATCGCGCATGGTGCCCGACACCATCACCAGTTCCACATCGCGCCGGCCGATCAGCGGCGCGATGAATTCGGCCTGGAAGTTGCGCGACAGCGTGGGCAGGGCACCGATACGCAGCACCTGCTGATCCATGCGCACCCGCCCGGCCAGCGTCTGTTGCAGCGCATCGCCGGCGGCAAACACCGTATCGGCATAATCCAGCGCGATCTTGCCGGCCTCGGTCAACGCCATGCGGCGCGGGCCGCGATCGAACAGCGCGTGGCCCAGCGCCTCTTCCAGGCTCTTCAACTGCACCGACAGCGCCGATTGCGACAGGTTGAGCAGCTCCGCCGCCCGGGTCAGGCTGCCGGCATGGGCCACGGCGTGGAAATAGCGCAGGTGGTTATAGTTGAGCGCCGCCATCGCCAGACTTTCATAAAACAGAACGAACATGTTCAATATATCTATTTTACGCGCTTCCCGGCAACCCCTAGATCAACCGTCGTTTCCCGATCCCTTGCCGGAGCGACTTGCATGATCATCACCCCCCTTGCCTGGAGCACGCTGGCCGGCCCGTTGGCGCTGCTGGCCGCCGCGTTGCTGCCGGCGGCCAAACCCAAGGCGCTTGCCGCCCGGGCCCGCACTGCGGCGCTGCTCACGCTGTTCACCGCGATGATCGCGGCTGTTGGCGTGGTGCTGGCTGGCCCCTTGGCCACCCCGGCGCTGCCCGGCGCATCGATCCTGTTCGATGGCCTCACCGCCGTGATGTTCCTGTTGGTCAGCTTTGTCGGCAGCATCGTCGTGCATTTCTCGCGCAACTATCTCGCCGGCGATCGCGGCCATGCCCGTTTCACCCGCCTGCTGGCGGCCACGCTGGCCAGCGTGCTGCTGCTGATCCTGTCGGGCAACATGGCAATGTTCCTTGCTGCCTGGGTGGCAACCTCGCTGGCCCTGCACCAATTGCTGCTGTTCTATGGCGACCGGCCGGCGGCGATCCTGGCGGCCCGCAAGAAGTTCATCGCCAGCCGGATCGGCGATCTGGCGCTGGCGCTGGCCATCGGCATCTTGTGGCAGGCCAGTGGCACGCTGGAGTTCGCCGGGGTGTTCGCCGCGCTGAAGGCGCAAGGGTCGGCTTCACCGGCGCTGGTGCTGGCCGGCGTGCTCATTGCGGTGGCCGCCCTGCTCAAATCCGCGCAGTTCCCGCTGCACGGCTGGATCACCGAAGTGATGGAAACCCCCACGCCGGTTTCCGCCCTGCTGCACGCCGGCATCATCAACGCCGGCGGGTTTCTGGCCCTGCGCTTTGCGCCGCTGCTGGAATTGTCGGTGCCGGCCATGGATCTGCTGCTGGTGGTGGGTGGCTTCACCGCGCTGTTTGCCAGCGTGGTGATGCTCACGCAAAATGCCATCAAGGTGTCGCTGGCCTGGTCCACCATTGCCCAGATGGGCTTCATGCTGCTGCAATGCGGCCTGGGCGCCTGGGCACCGGCGCTGCTGCACATCGTGGCCCATTCGCTCTACAAGGCGCATGCCTTCCTGTCGTCCGGCAGTGTGGTCGATATCGCCCGGGCCAGCTGGTCGCCCAGCCCCGGCGGCGCGCCCCATCCGGCGCGGCTGGCCATGGCGGTGGCGCTGGTGCTGGCCGCGGTTGGCATCACCGGCACGCTGTCGGGCTTTGCCATCACGGCGCAGCCCGGTGTGTTTGCCCTTGGTGCCATCATGCTGATGGGCCTCACCCACCTGATTGCGCAATCCATCGATCAGCGGCCGACCGGCTTCGTCATCGCCCGCACCGTGGTGGCTGCCGGGGCGGTGGCCGCCGGCTGGTTCGCCCTGCAGGCCGGCATGGCCGCGCTGATGGCCGGCACCCTGCCCACCGAGGCGGCGCGCACCGATCTGGTGGCGCTGATTGCCGTGGCCGCCATCGTGGCCAGCTTTGCTGCGCTCACCATCAGCCAGGCCAGTTTCATCACCGCCAAGGGTGCGGAGACTCCAGCCTGGGCGCGGGCCGCCTATGTCCACATTCACAACGGGCTTTACGTGAACAGCATCGCCAATCGGCTGGTGCTGGCGCTGTGGCCCACCCGGCGTTGACGCCTCCTGTTTGCGAAAGATCCCCCCGATGACCATGGATACCGCCCACCCGGCGCTCACCGCCGCCATTGCGACGGCCTGCCAGCGCATTGCACCGCTGTGGCCCCTGAAACACTTCGTTGCCGTCAACCCGTTCCTCGGCTTTTCGGGGCAGAGCTTTGCTGCCACCGCCGCCACCCTGCGCCGGGTGGCCAAGGTGGACATGCTGATGGCCCGGCCTTTCTATCGCGATGCGCTGGCGGCCGGCATCATCACCGATGCCCATATCGCCCAGGCGCTGGCCCGCGCGCCCGCCCCGATCGTGGCGGATGTGGGCGAGGCCAAGGCCGCGCTGGCCCGCGACCCGGCCGGGCTGGGCAGCGGCCCCGCCGTGGTCGCCACCATCGCCGAAGTGCTGGACCGGCTGTCGGCCGGTGACCGTCAGGCCAGCCGCACCGCCTTCATGGTCGATGAAATCTCGCGCTGGTGCGCCGCCTATTTCGATGAAGGCCAGGCCAGCTGGCAAATGCCGCAGCGCACCGCCAGCCCATGGGCGGCCTGGCGCGAAACCATGCGCCATGATCGCAATGCGCAGGCCATGGGGATCAAGGATTTCCGCCGCATCATCGCCGATCTGCCGGCCGATCCGGTGGCGGCCATCGCGCTGATCGTTGAGGCCATCGGCATCCCCGACCGCGCGCTGGCCGATTATCTCCACCGCGCCCTGTTCGATATCGGTGGCTGGGCGGCCTATGTGCGTTACCTCGTGTGGGACAATGGCCTTTATGGCCGGGCCGACAACCGCCTGGTCGAGCTGCTCGCCATCCGCATGGCCTGGGGCTATGCCCTGTTCCGCCAGCGCACAGACGCCGAATTTCAGGCCGCCTGGGCCGCCGAAATGCAACAGGCGGCTGAGCTGCCGCCCAACTACGACAGCACTGCCGGCCTGTCGGCCGATCCCGATCTCGCGCTCGATCTGTTGTTTCAGGACGCCTATGAAATGGCCTGGCAACAGCAGTTGCTCGGCAAGCTGGCGCGCGACCATGATGTGGCCCAGCCCTTTGCCATCCCGGCGCGCGCTGGCCGCAAGCCGTTGCAGGCCGCCTTCTGCATCGATGTCCGCTCCGAGGTCTATCGCCGCGCGCTGGAACAGGTGGTGCCGGGCGGGGAGACCATCGGCTTCGCCGGCTTCTTCGGCTATCCGATCGAATATGTGCCGATCGGTCGCGAAACCGGCGGCGCCCATTGCCCGGTGCTGCTCACGCCCGCCTTCACCATCAGCGAAATGGTGAACGGCGCCGATGCCGCCGAAGAAACCGAGGTGCTGGGCCTGCGCCTGCTGCGCCGCCGCGCGGCCAAGGCATGGAAAAGCTTCAAGCAATCCGCCGTGTCCAGCTTCACCTATGTCGAGGCGATGGGCCTCGCCTTCGCGCCCAAGCTGGTGTCCGACGCGCTGGGCCTCACCCGCACCGTGTCTGATCCCAACAGCGACGGCCTGGATGGCCATATCATCGGCAAGCTCGGCCCCCGACTCGATCCGGTCACCGTGGGCGGCCGCATGACCGGCCTGACCGTGGAGCAGCGGCTCAACCAGGCCGAAGCCGTGCTGCGCGCCATGAGCCTGACCGGCGATTTCGCCCGGCTGGTGCTGCTCGCCGGCCATGGCAGCACCACGGCCAACAATCCGCACGCCTCTGGCCTGGATTGCGGCGCCTGCGGTGGCCACACCGGTGAAGCCAACGCCCGCATCGCCGCCGATATTCTCAACGAACCGGCCGTGCGCATCGGCCTCAGAAGCCGCGGCATCCATATCCCCGATGATGTCTGGTTCCTCGGCGGCCTGCACGACACCACCACCGACGAGATTCATCTCTATGACACCGGCCGCCTGCCGCCAGCGCTGCGCCCCGAACTGGCCGAACTGCAAGGCTGGCTGGCCCGTGCCTCGGCCCTTGCCCGCCGCGAACGCGCCCGCTTCCTCGATCTGGATCAGCCCGCTGATGATATCGATGCCCAGGTGCTGCGCCGCAGCCGCGATTGGGCCCAGGTGCGGCCCGAATGGGGCCTGGCCGGCAACGGCGCCTTCATCGCCGCCCCGCGCCACCGCACCGCCGGCATCGATCTGGGCGGCCGCAGCTTCCTGCACAGCTATGACTGGCGCGCCGATGCCGGCTTCGGCATCCTCACCCTGATCATGACGGCGCCCATGGTCGTCGCCAGTTGGATCAACCTGCAATATTACGGCTCCACCGTGAACAACAAGGTGTGGGGCGCCGGCAACAAGGTGCTGCACAACGTGGTCGGCACGCTGGGCGTGCTGGAAGGCAATGCCGGGGACCTGAAAACCGGCCTGGCCTGGCAATCCGTCCACGACGGGACAAAACTGCTCCACGAACCGCTGCGGTTGAACGTCTTCATCGAAGCCCCGCTGGACGCGATGACGAACGTGATCATGGCCAGCCAGACGGTGCGCGACCTGGTCGACAACCAGTGGATCCACCTCTGGGCCATGGATGACGACGGCCACGTCTCCCACCGCTACCACCGGGATGGGGAGTGGACCGCGCTTTGATCTTGATGGATCGAAATGCCGCCGCAGTGCGTTCAAGGGCAGATAGAGGAGGCCTCCGGCGGCCAGGGTCGCAGACCCTGGACCCGTTGCTTTTCGACCGTGCTGTTTGCAGGAGCCTTCTGTTGCGACCTGATCGCAGGCGTTCACATTTTCCAGCGTTGGCCTGCTGCAATGACCTTGCAGTGATAGCAGCCAGAGCTTTCTCCGTCCTGATTATACCACTCATGGCGGCCACCGGCCGCCTCGCAATCCGGTCCTTTTGGCGCGCAGGACAGCGCCCAGAATGGCAGATGCTGACGAAGCCACGTTCGCCGGCGATAAGGCTGCTTTGACCAAAAGACGGCATCGGCCATCATATAATCATATGCTTAATCCGTTCCGCCTTCCACCCCAAAGCTGCCCATCAGGCACCGCCCAAAAACCAACGGGTCCAGGGTCTGCGACCCTGGCCGCCGGAGGCCCTCTTTTCTTCCTTCGCTCGGCCCGCCATGATGCATCCCTATGGACACACCGCCCCACACAACTGACGACAGCGGCCGCTGGTTCCGCCGCAGCCTGGCCGTGATGGCGGGCATTGGGCTGGCCATTGCCATCTGGCAGTTGCAGCAATTGGTGCTGGTGATTTTTGCCAGTGCGCTGGTCGGCCTGATGCTCAGCGATTTTGCTGCCTTTTTGCAGCGCATCCTCAAGCTGCCGTTTGCGCTGGCGATTGCGGCGGCGGTGTTGATTCCGCTGGCGGCGTTGGCGATCATCTTCGGCTTGTTCGGCAGCTTGATGATCGAGCAGTTCATCATCCTGTCGCAGCGGCTGCCGGCGGCGGTGGTGACGGTGGAGGGCTGGATTCGGGCCACGCCGGTTGGGGCTGATATCATGGCCCAGGTGTCAAGCTATGCCCCCAAAGTGTCTCAGGTGGTGGATTTCGCCCAATCTGCGCTGGCCAATATCGGATCGGCGCTCACCGGGCTGGCGGTGGTGCTGGTGGCGGCGCTGTATATGGCGGCGCAGCCCCGGCTTTATGTCGATGGCCTGATCGACATGCTGGCCCCGGAAACCCGGCCGCGGGTGCGCGAAGCCCTGGCGGCGGTGCGGCACTCGCTCACCGCCTGGCTCAAGGGCCAGGCCATTGGCATGGCGTTCGTGGCGGTCGGCACGTCGCTGGGCCTGTGGCTGGTGGGCCTGCCGTCGGCGCTGGCCATCGGGCTGGTCGCTGGCCTGTGTGAATTCGTGCCCTATCTGGGTGTGGTGCTGGTCGCCATTCCCACGGTCATCCTCGGCTTTGGCCAGGGGGTGGAAACCGGCATCTTCACCATCATCGCGCTGGCAGTGGTGCAACAGTTGCAGGGCAATGTGGTGATGCCGATTGCGCAAAAGACCTTTGGGGATCTGCCGCCGGTGCTCACCATCTTCAGCCTGATTGCCGCCGGCACCTTGCTGGGGCCGCTCGGCGTGGTGCTGGCGGTGCCGCTCACCGTGGTGTTCATGGCGATGTTGAAGGTAAGGCTGGCGTGGCTGGGGCGCTCGTCACCGCTCACGGGCGGCTGAACCCCTCTTGCACGCGGGCGCGGCGCGTGTATCAGCCGTGCTCCCCATCATGACCAGCCACCATCCTGCCTTCCTGTTGATTGATCGCACCGCCGTGCTGTTTTGCGGCGTGGCGGCGGGCATCGCCATTGGCCTGGCCTTTGCGCCGCAGCTGCAGGGCTGGCTGGGCGAGGGCGCGGCCGTGGTGGGCAGCGCGCTGCCGCCGGCGGCGGCCGGCCTGCCGCAGGCCGTGGCCGGTGACGCGGATGCCCCGGCCGCCATGCGCCGGGCCGTGGCGGAAAAGCGCGCCTTTCGCATCGGCGTCTTTGGCGACAGTTTCGGCGATGGCCTGTGGGCGGCGCTGTACAACCAACTGCCCCGGCGCGAGGCGTTTCAGGTGCTGCGCCATGCCCAGCAGGCCACCGGCTTCACCCGCTATCGCCAGCTGAATCTGGAAGACCAGTTGGAATCCCATCTGGCCGGCGGCCCGGTGGACGTGGCGGTGATCAGCTTTGGCGCCAACGATATTCAGGGCATTTATGCCAATGGCAAGGTGGCGCCCTTCCTGTCGGCGGCGTGGAAGGCGGAAATTGGCGCGCGCATCACCCGCTATGTCAAACGGCTGCAGGGGCAGGGGGCGGAGGTCTTCTGGGTGGGCCTGCCGTTGATGCGGGACAAGGATTTTGATGGCCAGGTGCAGGCGCTCAACGCCTTTCATGCCGGCCTGATGCGCGAGCTGGGCGTGCCGTTCATCGATACGCGCCGCAACGCCGCCGGGCCGGATGGGGCCTATGCCAGCCACCTGATCGATCCCAAGACCGGCGCGCCGTGGCTGGTGCGGGCGGGCGATGGCATCCACATGAGCATGAAAGGCTATCGCCTGCTCACCGCCGATATTGCCGGGCGGGTGCGGGCGTGGGGCGCGGCCGCGCGGGGCGACACGCCGGTGACGCCCGATCTGGTGCCGCCGCCGGTGGTGGACGCGCCGGCGCCGGCGCTGGCGACAGAGGGCCAGGTGGGCGATCCGCCGGAAACCATCATCACCGATGTGACCGTGCCGGCCATGGCAGCGCCTGCCGCCCCGCCGGCAGAGCCTGCGGCGGCAGACGCGCCGACCAATCTGCTGCCGCCGGTGGCGGAACCAGCCCCGGAACCGGCGCCGGAGCCGCCGCCTCCTGTCCCACCCAGGGCCGGATGATGCTGGCCGCGCTTGCCCTGCTGGCGGCGCCGTGCCTGGCCGCGCTGTGCGGGGCCGAAACGCTGGCCGGCGTGCCATTGGCTGCGGCCGGGCTGCCGGTTGGCCGGCCGCTGCACATATTGGCCATCGGCGATTCCCACACCGCGGGTGACAGCATCACCGGCGCGCTGCGTGATGTCCTGCAAGCCCGGCTGGGCAATGGCGGGCGCGGCCTGATGCCGGCCGGGCGCCCCCATGCCGGGGTGCGCACGCGCGGGGTGGAAGCCGCGATGAGCGGCGGCTGGCAGGCGCGCGGCCTGTTTGGCAGTGGTGCGTCCGAAGCCTGGCCGCCGCGCGGGCTGACGGGATACACGCTCACATCCGCGGCGCGCGGTGCATCGCTGTCGCTCAGCGCCGATGCAAAGAACGCATTCTCTGCCTTTGGCCTGTGTGTGGCCGCCAGTCCGTCGGGCCCGCGCCTTTCCGTGAGTGTCGGCGGCGTTACGCAAGCGGTCGATTTCACCGCCGAGGCCGAAACGCCCAAATGCCAGCGCTTCACGGCCGAAGCGCCGGCCCGCAGCGCCCGGCTGGAACTCTTGTCGGGCCGGGCGATCATCACCGGCTGGTGGCTGGAGCGAACAGAGGGCGTGATCGTCTCCAACCTGGGCGTGCCGGGCAGCCAGCTGCAATTCCTCGGCCGCGCCGATACGGCCACCATGGCGGCGCAACTGGCCGCTCTGCCGCCCGATCTGATCATATTGGCCTTTGGCACCAACGAAGGCTTTGCGCCGGCACTGGATGCCGCCCGGCTGGAAGGCCAGATCCGCGAGCAGGTGGCGCGGCTGCGCAGCGTAGCGGGGCCGGTGCCGATCCTGCTGCTGGGGCCGCCTGATGCGGCCAGCCGCAACGGCGCGCTGATGGGCAATGCGCCCGGCGCGGCGGTGGATTGCAACCCGGCGATCATGGCCGGGCCGGGCCGCCTGCCGGTGGACGGCATCGACATTCCGTTGTGGAATGATGCCCAAGGCACGCTGGCGCCCGATCCGGTCACGCTGGCGGGCCCGGCGATGCGCTGGGTGCGGCGCGGCGGCCTGCTGTTCACGCCGCCGGCCCTGGCGCAGGTGGCCGAAGTGCAGCGCCGGGTGGCGGCCGATCTGGGGCTGGCCTTCTGGGATTGGCAGGCGCGGCAGGGCGGCCGCTGCGCGGCGGTGAAATGGACCCAATCCTATCTGATGGGCCCGGATTTCATCCATTATTCCCCGGCGGGCGGTGCTGAGATCGCCCGGCTGCTGTTGGCCGATCTGGATGCAGCGCGCGCAGAGGCGGCACACTGATGCTGTTCCCCACGCTGGATTTCGGCCTGTTTTTCCTGCCCGTGCTGGTCCTGGTTTGGACGGTGGGGCAGGCGAGCAACGAATGGCGCAAGATCATATTGCTGCTGGCCAGCTGGGTGTTTTACGGCGCCTGGGATTGGCGCTTCGTCGCGCTGCTGATTGCGTCCGCGGCGATCAACTGGCTGCTGGCGGCGCAGATTCAGCGGCGATTGGATGACGGCGCTGGCGTGCAGCCGTGGCTGGGGCTGGGCGTGGCCGCCAACCTCGCCATATTGGGATTTTTCAAATATTTCGGCTTCTTCCTCGAAGAGTTGGCACCCATATTGGTCGCGGCCGGCTTCGGCCGCGACCTGCCGGTGGTGCAGGTGATCCTGCCGGTGGGTATCAGCTTCTTCACCTTTCAGGGCATGAGCTATCTGATCGATATTGCCCGGAAGAAGACCGCCCCTGCCAGCTTCCTCGACATCACGCTGTTGATGAGCTTTTTCCCCCATCTCGTTGCCGGGCCGATCGTGCGGGCCAGCCATCTGGTGCCGCAATTTCAGGCCGTGCCGCGCCTGTCGCGCGGGATGGTGGCGGGCGGGCTGATCCTGATTGTGTGGGGCCTGTTCAAGAAGGCGGTGATCGCCAGCGAACTGGCAACGCGGCTGGTGGACCCGGTGTTCTTCGATCCCACCGCCCAAAGCGGCCTGGATCTGATTGCCGGCGCCTATGGCTATGCCGTGCAGATCTACTGCGATTTTTCGGCCTATTCCGACATGGCGGTGGGGCTGGCGGCGCTGCTGGGATACCGCTTCCCGCGCAATTTTGATCAGCCCTATCGCGCCGCCTCGCTGCAGGATTTCTGGCGGCGCTGGCACATCAGCCTGTCCAGCTGGCTGCGTGACTATCTCTATATCAGCCTGGGGGGCAATCGCGGCGGCATCTGGTATATCTGTCGCAACCTGTTGCTCACCATGCTGCTCGGCGGCCTGTGGCATGGCGCGAAATGGACCTTCCTGATCTGGGGCGCGCTGCACGGCGGTGTGCTGGCGCTGGAACGGCTGTGGCGCGAATTTCGCCCCGCCGGCTTCCCGCGGCTGCCCACTCCGGTGGCGGTGCTGCTGATCTTCCACATCGTCGTGGTCGGCTGGATCTTCTTCCGCGCCGATACGCTGGATGGGGCCATCACCTATCTTGCCCAGTTGGCACAATTGCGCCCCGGCGTGGCGCTGGCCAGCCCGTTGATGTGCGGCCTCATTGCGCTGGGCATGGCCTTCCACGTCACCCCGCCCGGCCTGTTTGCCGGCCTGGCGCGGCGGGTGGCGGCCTGGCCGGCGCCGATCACCGGGCTGGCCGTGGGCTTCGCCGTGCTCATCATTGATGCCCTGCGCTTCGAAGGCGTCGCGGCCTTCATCTATTATCAGTTCTGAGGGACAAGATGGCCGAGGAATTCGATTCCCCCGTTGACATCGCTACCGACGATCGGGGCCTGCCCGGCGTGGGCCAGCTTATCGTGGCGATTGCCGTGGCGGCCTATGTCCTGCTGCTGTGGAATGCCCATGCGCTGGCGGCCTGGACCGACGGGCTGGAACCCGGCCCGCTGTCGGCCCGTGCCGGCGCCATCGCCCATGCGCTTGCGGACAAAACCGCGGCGGCGGGGATGGATGCCCCGCGCGCCGCGCTGCACGATGAATGGGAACGGGTGAAGGCTGCGCGTTGGCCCGGCCAAACCGATCCGGATCAGCGATAGAACACATGATCCTCCAGCCGCGTCACCTTGGTGCGGCTGCGGAAGAAGCTGTTGGCCGGCTTCCAGGTGGCGCGGAAATAGAGCGCGCCCTTTGAATGATCGGGTTCGGCACCGGCCAGGACGGCGCGGGCGACGCCCACGGCTTCGGCCCACTCGGCACTCTTGCGGTTGGGCTTGTAGCGGGCGAGGCGGAAAAACTGCCCGCGCTGATTGGCGACCTGGCACACATGATCGGCAAAGCCGCGCTTCACCCGGTTCACCAGCACATGCGCCACGGCGATCTGGCCCTTGCGCGGCTGGTTGCCGGCTTCGTGATGCACAACCTTGGCCATGCAATTCACCGCTTTGGGATCAAGCGCGGCCAATTTGCGCGCGGCCTGTGCTTCGGCCTGTTGCGCTTCGGCCTGTTCACGGGCCAAGGTGGCTTCTGCCACCGCGGCGGCGCTGGGTGCGCCTGTGGGTGGGGTGGTGGGGGTGGAAACGGTGGCAAGTGCCACACCGGAAACCAGCGCCACGGCCGCCGCAGCGGCCACAATCGAAACACGCGGTGATAAGTTCACGGGTCAAACCAGATATGCGCTCCTGCGGCAGGCGGCGGCCCAAACACTGGCCCCGGCGCGACAGGCACGACCTGCAGGCTGGGGCAAAACACGCCCGCTCACCTGCCGAAATGTGACAATCGCATTGCAGTGGGTTGCCGCGAAGGTCAACCCCAAGGGCGACGAACCGCCCGTCAGCTTCGGCCAATGGAGGCCGATTGGGCCTCGCCTCAACCGTTCAGCAAGGCCTTCAACCGGTCGTTCACCACGCCGGGTGCGGCCTTGCCGGCCATGGCGCGCATCACCTGGCCGACGAAGAAGCCGAACAACTTGTCCTTGCCGCCGCGATAATCGGCCACCTTGTCTGGATTGGCATCGAGCACGGCCTGGATGGCGGCATCGATGGCGCCGGTGTCGGACACCTGGCGCAGGCCGCGCGATTCGACGATGCTGGCGGCGCTTTCGCCGGTTTCCAGCATGGCTTCGAACACCTGCTTCATCAACGGGCCCGACAGCGTGCCATCGGCAGCCAGGGCCAGCAGCTCGGCCAGGGCATCCGGCCCCACCGGGCTGTCGCCGATATCCTTGCCCAGCTTCTTCAGCGCGCCGAACAGATCGCCCGACACGAAATTGGCCACGCGCAGCGCCACCTCGCCAGCCGGCTTGCCGAGCTTGCCGGCCGTGGCGGCCAGGGCGGTTTCGAACCACGCCGCGGTTTCCTGCTCCGCCGTCAGCACGCCGGCCAGATAGGGTGACAGGCCCAGTTCGGCCTGATAGCGCGCCCGCTTGGCCGCCGGCAGTTCCGGCAGGCTCGCCCGGCATTCGGCGATGAACGCATCATCAAACACCAGCGGCAACAGATCGGGATCGGGGAAATAGCGATAATCATGCGCGTCTTCCTTGCCGCGCATCGAACGGGTGGTGCCGGTTCCGGGATCGAACAGGCGGGTTTCCTGCACGATTCTACCGCCGCTTTCGATCACATCCACCTGGCGCCGGGCCTCATGCTCCACGGCTGCCATGATGAAACGCACGCTGTTCACATTCTTGGTTTCGGTGCGGGTGCCAAAGGGCTGGCCGGCCTTGCGCACCGACACGTTCACATCGGCCCGCATCGAGCCTTCGTCCATGTTGCCATCGCAACTCCCGACATAGCGCAGCAACTGGCGCAGCGCCGCCACATAGGCGCCGGCTTCGGCTGGCGAACGGATATCAGGCCGCGACACGATTTCCATCAGCGCGCAGCCGCAGCGGTTGAGATCGACGTAAGACATGCTCGGGTGCAGATCGTGCACCGATTTGCCGGCGTCCTGCTCCAGATGGATGCGCTCGATGCCGATGCGCTTCTTGGTGCCGTCGTCCAGTTCGATGTCCAGATGGCCTTCGCCCACGATCGGGTGATACAGCTGGCTGATCTGGTAGCCCTGCGGCAGATCGGGATAAAAATAATTCTTTCGGTC
>CAZHTW010000021.1:0-23016 GCA_964535865.1 uncultured Sandarakinorhabdus sp.
CCACATGGAGGAGAGGTTCCACGCCGCCCCGGTGAGCGCGGTGAAGAAGGACCACACCAGCACCAGCCGAGTGAGGATCTTCTTCACGCCAAACCGGTCACCCACCAGCCCCATCGGAATTTCGAACAGCGCATAGGACAGGCCAAAGGCGCCGAACACCAGGCCCATTTCCGATTTGCTGAGACCCAGATCGGCCGAGATCGGCCCGGCAGCCTGGCCAATGGCCACACGCTGCACATAGGCAAGAATGGCCAGCGCCAACGCCATCGCCACCACGCCATGGCGCACCCTGGTTGGGGTCATGTGCCGGTTCCGATCATCTGCCCATCCCCCAACGCAGCTCAAAGCAACAGTGCGCTGCCAAGTGTATACTGAATACGATTTTTGCTTGTCAATGCAAGCGCGCCGGTTCATCTTCTGCCCAAGCGGCCCAAAACGGCAGCGGGGGAGAACAGCATGAACGAATGGGCGCGTGTGACAAGCGCCAGCCTGGCGGGATCGGTGGCGCTGGTCACCGGATCGGGGCGCGGCCTGGGCCGGGCCATTGCCAGCCGGCTGGCCGATCTGGGCGCCGATGTCGCCGTGCATGATATTTCCGAAACCGCACCGGCGCAGTTTGGCGAGGAAAAAAGCCTGACCGGGCTGGCCGAGCGGCTGGCCAGCCAGTGCGGCGTGCGCACCGCGGCCGTGCTGGGCGATATCGGCGACGAGGCGCAGGTGGCCGCCATGGTCGCCGCCACCGAACAGGCGCTGGGCCCGATCTCCATATTGATCAACTGTGCCGGCGGCGATATCGGCGCGGCCGGCGGCAAGCCCGATCCCAATGGCGCGCTCGATATCAGCCTGGCCGACACCCATGCCATCATCAATCGCAACTTCATCGGCACCATGTTGGTGTGCCGCGCGGTGATGCCCGGCATGGCGGCGCGCAACGAAGGCAGTGTGATCAATTTTGGTTCGCTGAACGGCCACCGCGCCGTGACCAGCGAAGTGATCTATGGCTGCATGAAGGCAGCGATCGTGCATTACACCCGCTGCCTGGCCATGGAGATGCGGCCGCACGGCGTGCGCGTGAACGTGGTATCGCCCGGCCCCACCATGAGCGCGCGCTTTCTGGCGACGCGCACCACCGATCCGGCCATGATGGATGCCGGCCCCAATCTGGACCGTTATGCCACGCCCGAGGAAGTGGCCGGGGTGGTGGCCTTCCTCGCCGGGCCAGACAGTCGCTTTGTTTCGGGCCAGGTGGTGCGCATCGATGGCGCCGCCGGCCTTTATCCCGCCTGACGGAAGGCTGCCGCAATGACCAACAGACTGGCCGGTCGCACGGCCTTCATCACCGGGGCTGCGCAGGGCATCGGCCATGCCATCGCCGCCGCCTATCTTGCCGAAGGCGCCACCGTGGTGGCCAGCGACATCAATGCGGAGCGGCTGGCGGCGGCCTTCGCCGGCACCACGGCCCAGTGCAAGGTGCTGGACGTCACCGACGAGGCCGCGGTGAATGCAGCTGCCGTGGCGCATGCCCAGGTGGACGTGCTGGTGAACTGCGCCGGCTGGGTGGCCACCGGGACCATACTGGAAACCACCACGCAGGAACTGAACCGCAGCTGGCAGTTGAACGTGCTGGCCATGGCCACGGTCATCCGCGCCTTTCTGCCGGCGATGCAGGCGCGGCGGCGCGGCAGCATCATCAACATCGCCTCGGTCGTGTCCAGCGTGATGGCGGCGCCGAACCGCTTTGCCTATGGCACCACCAAGGCGGCGGTGGTGGGCCTCACCATGGCGGTGGCACGCGATTTCATTGCCGATGGCATCCGCTGCAATGCCATCAGCCCCGGCACGGTGGACAGCCCCAGCCTGGAAGACCGGCTGGCCGCCACCGGCGACGCAGCGGCCGCCCGCGCGGCCTTCGTGGCGCGCCAGCCGATGGGCCGCATTGGCACGCCGGATGAAATCGCCGCCGTCGCTGTGCTGCTGGCCAGCGACGAGGCGATGTTCATGAGCGGCAGCAACATCGTGATTGATGGCGGGATGAGCCTTTAACCCGGCCAGCGTTTCACCTGCTGGCGCTGGCTGCCCAGCCCAGTGATGCCCAATTCCATCACATCGCCATCTTGCAGCCACACCGGTGGCTTCATGCCCATGCCGACGCCGGGCGGGGTGCCGGTGGAGATGATGTCGCCGGGCTGCAGGCTCATGAACTGGCTGACATAGGACACAACGGTGGGCACATCGAAGATCAGCTTGCTGGTGCAGCCGGTTTGCATGCGCTTGCCGTTCACATCCAGCCACAGCGCCAGATTGTTGATGTCGGTCACCTCGTCCAGCGTCACCAGCCAGGGACCGAACGGGCCGAACGTGTCGCAACCCTTGCCCTTGTCCCACTGGCCGCCGCGTTCCAGCTGATATTCGCGTTCCGACAGGTCATTCACCAGCACCAGCCCGGCGACGTGATCCATCGCGGCTTCCTTGCTGACATAGCGGGCCTCGCGGCCGATCACCACGCCCAGCTCCACCTCCCAGTCGCTCTTCACCGAACCGGGCGGCAGCAGCACGTCATCATCGGGGCCGGTGATGCTGGATGTGGCCTTCATGAAGATGATCGGCTCCGTCGGCACGGCCATGCCGGCTTCATTGGCGTGATCGATATAGTTGAGGCCGATGCAGATGAACTTGCCCACCCGCGCCACCGGCTCGGCGCGGCGCACATCATCGGCCACCAGCGGCAGCGCATCGATATCCACCCCGGCCAGGGCGGCGGGCAGGCGGGCGAGCAGGGCGCCATCGATATCAGGCACGATGCCGGCCAGGCTGCGGGCATTGCCCTGACTGTCCAGCACGCCGGGCTGTTCGTGGCCAGGGTTTCCGTAACGCAGCAATTTCATTGATTTGCCCTTTCATCTGGCAGGTATAACCCTGCCGGCGGGCAGGGCATCAATCGTCGGCCAGCGCCATGCTGGAAAAACGTTCGGGGCTGGAATAGGCCATGCGCAAATGGGTGAGCAGCGCCATGCGCGGATCGGCGTTGCCGCCGGTCACCACGTCCAGCAACTCGCGGTGGTGGTTGAGCCGCCACTGTCGCATTTCGCGGGACACATGTTCCAGGGTCTTGTGGGCGAACAGCGCCACCGTCAGCTGATCGAGCATGCGTTCCAGCCAGGGGTTGCCGGCGGCATGCCAGATCAGCTGGTGGAAACGGCGATCCAGATCGGCGGCTTCGGCCAGCGGGCCTTCCCAATGTTCCATCTGATCCACCAGCGCTTCCAGTTGGGCGCGGATGTCGGGCGTCATGTGGGCGCGGGCCAGCTTCATGGCTTCGGCTTCCAGCACGATGCGCAGGCTGTTGATCTGCTGCACTTCGGTTTCGGACAGCTGCATGACGAACATGCCGCGCCGTTCCAGGTTCATCACCAGGCCCTGTTCCTGCAGGTGCGACAGCGCCTCGCGCACCGGGATGCGGCTGGTGTTGAATTCGCGGGCGATCTGGCTTTCGTTCAACCGGTCGCCGGGCTTGTAGCGGCCGGCCAATATCTGCTGGCGCAGCGCCCGCGCAATATGATTGCGCAAGGTGGACGGCGTCTCGGTCTGGTCGATCAGTTCGACAATGGCCACGGGGCGAGCTTCCTTCATGCGCGGATGGCGCCGCACCCATGACGACCCACCCGGCAATAGTGACAGCATATAGCTGTGCCGGCCGGCCTTGCAAGCCGGGCGCGCTGTGGCGGCAGGCTGCCAGTGCGATCAATGCCTGCATCAATGCCGGCATCAATGATTGTGGCGGGGCAGGCGCTGGCCCACCTTTTGATAGTCCACCGCGAATTCCAGCACCGCGCCGCCTTCCAGGCTGCCGACATGGGCGCGATAGATCTGCTCCCACGGTGTCTGGCTGGCCGGGATGGCCGGCGGCGCTTCGGCCAGGCGGCGGGCGATTTCGGCTTGGTCCACCAGCGCGTCGCAGCGCCCGGTGTTCAGATCGATGCGGATCATGTCGCCCGTGCGCAGCCAGGCGAGGCCGCCGCCGGCCGCGGCTTCGGGCGAACAATGCACGATCGACGGGCTGTCCGACGTGCCGGATTGGCGGCCATCACCGATGGTGGGCAGGCTGGTGATGCCGGCGCGGATCAGCGCATCGGGCGGCTGCATGTTCACCACCTCGGCGCTGCCGGGCCAGCCGATGGGGCCGGCACCGCGCATGATCAGGATGCAGCCGGCATCGATGTTCAGCGCCGGATCATTGATGCGGTGGTGATAATCATCGCCGCCATCAAACACGATGGCGCGGCCTTCGAACACGCCATCGGGCAGGAAGCGCTGGCGGAATTCGTCGCTGATCACCCCGGCCTTCAATATGGCGAAATCGAACAGATTGCCGCTCATCGGCATCAACCCGGCATTGGGGCGCAGCGGGGCGGCCACCGTGCGGATCACATCGCCATCGGCAGCCGGGGCCGTGGCAATATTCTGGCCCAGCGTCTGCCCGGTCACCGTCAACCGGTCAGGGTGGATCAGGCCGGCTTCGGCGAGCTGCCGCAGCACAGCCGGCACGCCGCCGGCGCGGGCAAAGCCTTCGCCCAGATGGGTGCCGGCCGGCGCCATGTTGAGGATGAGCGGCACGCCCACCCGCGCGCGCCAATCATCGACCGTGATGCTTTGGCCGGCATGGCGGGCCATGGCGGTGATGTGCGGCTGGGCATTGGTGGAACCGCCGATCGCCGCGGTGAGGGTGATGGCATCCAGAAACGCTTCACGGGACAGGATGCGGCTGGGGCGCAAATCCTCGTGCACCATCTCGACGATGCGGTGCCCGGTCATGTAGGCATATTGGGCGCGTTCGCGCCAGGCCGCCGGAATCGCCGCGCAGCCGGGCAAAGACAGGCCCAGCGCCTCGGCAATGGCGTTCATGGTGGAGGCGGTGCCCATGGTGTTGCAATGACCAACCGATGTGGCCGACGCGGCCGCGGCGGCGATGAAGCCCTCCTCGTCAATCTCGCCGGCCGCCAGGCGCTTGCGGCTGGCCCAGATGACTGCGCCCGAACCCACGCGCTTGCCGTCGTGCCAACCATCCAGCATCGGCCCGCCCGACAGCACGATGGCCGGCAGATCCATGGTCGCCGCCGCCATGATGCCGCTGGGCGTGGTCTTGTCACAACCGGTGGTGAGCACCACGCCATCCAGCGGATAGCCGTTCAATATTTCGACCAGCCCCAGATAGGCCAGGTTGCGATCCAGCGCGGCAGTGGGCCGGCGGCAGTTTTCAAAGATCGGGTGCAGCGGGAATTCCATGGCGATACCGCCGGCATCCCTGATGCCTTCCTTCACCCGCAGCGCCAGTTGCAGATGCACGCGGTTGCACGGGTTGAGATCACTGCCGGATTGGGCAATGCCGATGATCGGCCGGCCCGAGCGCAGTTCGGCCGGGGTGAGGCCATAATTCATGAAGCGTTCGAGATAGACCGCCACCATGTCGGGCCGGTCGGGATTGGCGAACCAGTCCTGCGAACGCAGCCGGCGCGGCGTGTGTGGCCCCCTGCTGTCTGTCACGCGCTCGCCTCCTTGCCGCTGGGCAAAACTGTATATAGACGACAGTTTAATGCTGTCAAACCGGGCCTGAAAGTCACAAGCCGATGAAAATGCCCATTCCCGATGCTGCGATCATCGCCGCCCGCGCCGAGATTGCCAAGGCGCTGGCGGCAATCGTGCCGGATGGGGTGATTGCCGATGATGCCGGCCTGTCGCCCTATGGCAGCGACGGGCTGACCATGTATGCCCAAAGCCCGCTTGCCGTGGTGCTGCCGCGCACCACCGAACAGGTGAGCCGGGTGCTGGCCTGGTGCCATGGTCGCGGCGTGAAGGTGGTGGCGCGCGGGTCGGGCACGTCGCTTTCGGGTGGGGCGCTGCCCTTGGCCGATGGCATCGTGCTGGGCATGAGCCGGTTCAACCGCATATTGGACGTGGATTATGATCAGCGCATTGCCGTGGTGCAGCCCGGCGTCACCAATCTGGCGGTGAGCCAGGCGACGGCGCATCGCGGATTCTATTATGCGCCCGATCCGTCCAGCCAGATTGCCTGTTCGATTGGCGGCAATGTCGCGGAAAATGCCGGCGGCGTGCATTGCCTGAAATATGGCACCACAAGCCCCAATCTGCTGGGGGTGGAACTGGTGCTGATCGATGGCACGGTGCTCCGGCTGGGCGGGCCGGGCATGGAACAGCCGGGGCTGGACCTGCTGGGCCTGATCTGTGGGTCCGAGGGCCTGCTCGGCGTGGTGACCGAGGCGACGGTGCGCATCCTGCCCAAGCCGGCGACGGCCCGCGCGCTGCTGATGGGGTTTACCAGCGTGGCGGCGGCCGGCGATTGTGTGGCGGCGATCATCGCGGCCGGCATCATCCCGGCCGGGCTGGAAATGATGGACGCGCCGGCGATCCGCGCGGCGGAAGATTTCGTGGCAGCCGGCTATCCCACCGATGTGGCCGCGCTGATGATTGCCGAAGCCGATGGCACGGCAGCACAGGTTGACGATCAGCTGGCGCAGATCAGCGCGATTGCGCGGGCCCATGGCTGCACCCATCTGAAGGAAAGCCAGGACGAGGCGCAGCGCCTGTTGTTCTGGGCCGGGCGCAAGGCGGCCTTCCCGGCGGTGGGACGGATCGCATCGGATTATTATTGCGTCGATGGCACCATCCCGCGCCGCATGCTGGGCCGCGTGCTGGCGCAGATCAGCGAAATTGTCGCCAGCCATGGCCTGGCCGTGGCCAATGTCTTTCATGCCGGCGACGGCAATCTCCACCCGCTGGTGATGTATGATGCCAGCGTGCCAGGCCAGACCGAGGCGGCCGAGGCGGCCGGTGCCGAGATACTGCTCGCCTGTGTCGATGCCGGCGGCGTGCTCACCGGGGAACATGGCGTGGGCGTGGAAAAGCGGGATCTGATGCGCCACCAGTTTTCCGCCATGGATCTGGACGTGCAGAGCCGGCTGAAATGCGCCTTTGATGCAAAGGGCCTGCTCAATCCCGGCAAACTGTTTCCCACCCTGTCGCGCTGTGCTGAAATGAACGCCGTGCATGTGCATGGCGGCCGGCTGGCGCATCCCGAACTGCCGCGTTTCTGATGCAGATCCTCTCGCCTTCCAGCCCGGCCGAACTGGCCGCGATCATCGGGCAGGCCAATGCCGAACGCCTGCGGCTGGCGGTGCGCAGCCGGGGCAGCCGGCCGGAATTTCAGCCG
Organism: uncultured Sandarakinorhabdus sp.; assembly: GCA_964535865.1. Taxonomy (GTDB): domain Bacteria; phylum Pseudomonadota; class Alphaproteobacteria; order Sphingomonadales; family Sphingomonadaceae; genus Sandarakinorhabdus. The sequence goes on from CAZHTW010000021.1 coordinate 7,226, forward strand.
GCCAGCGCCGATGCGCGCCTCGATCTGTCCGCCCTTACTGGCGAGATTGTGCATGATCCGGCGGAACTGATGCTCACCGCGCCGGCTGCCACGCCGATGGCGCAGATCGCGGCGCTGCTGGCTGCCGCTGGCCAGTGCCTGGCGTTTGAACCGCCTGGCGATGCCGCAGCGTGGAGCCGGGGTGAGGGCAGCCTGGGCGGCGCGGTGGCGTGCGGGCTGTCCGGCCCGCGCCGGCCGTTTGCCGGCGCGGCGCGGGATCATGTGCTGGCCTTGAGCGGGGTGACGGGCGCTGGCGAGCCTTTCAACGCCGGCGGCAAGGTGCTGAAAAACGTGACCGGTTTTGATCTGCCGCGCCTGCTCACCGGATCGCGCGGCAGCCTGGCGGTGCTGACGGAGATCACCGTGCGGCTGGCGCCGCTGCCGCCGGCCAGCGCCACCTATGGCCTGCCGGCGGACACGGCGGCGGCCGCCGTGCGCATCATGGCCGATGCTCTGATGGTGGATTGCGGCATCACCGGTGCGGCATGGCGCGATGGCATGGTGGCCTTGCGCATCGAGGCCAGCGCGGTGGCGCTGCCGGCCCTGATGGCGGCGCTGGCGGCGCGGCTGCCGGGTGGGCACTGGCTGGAGGGGGCGGCCAGCCGTGTCCATTGGCTGACGCTTGCCGAACTGGGCGATGTGCCGGCCGATGCGATCATCTGGCGCTGCCCGCTGCCGGCGGTGCGGGCCGGTGGGCTGGTGTTGCCGGCGGGTGCCGAACTGCGGCTGGATTGGGGCGGCGCGCTGGCATGGATCATCCTGCCGCCGGCGCTGGCCGATTTTGATGTGCCGGCCGCCGTGGCACAGGCCGCGGGGCGCGAGGGCCATGCCCGGCGGCTGCGGCTGCCCGATGGCGTGACAAGCCAGGTGCCGGCGCACAGCCCGGCCGATCCGGCGCTGGCCTTGTTGCAGGGCCGCATAAAGGCGCTGTTTGATCCGGCCGGCGCGCTGGCGGCGGAGGCGGTGCCATGAACGCGATTGATGTGCCGGCCGCACAGGCGCGCATCCGGAAATGCGTGCATTGCGGTTTCTGCACCGCCACCTGCCCCACCTATGTGGTGACCGGCGACGAACTGGACAGCCCGCGCGGCCGCATCTGGCTGATGAAGGACATGCTGGCCAATCCGGATCAGCCGCCGTCGGCGCGGGCCGTGCACCATATCGATCGCTGCCTGTCGTGCCTGTCGTGCACCACCACCTGTCCGTCGGGCGTGGATTATATGCATCTGGTCGATGCGGCGCGCGCCCATATCGAGGCGACGCACACACGGCCCTGGCCGGATCGCCTGCTGCGCGCCGCGCTGCCGCGCCTGTTGACCAGCCGCGCGCTGTTCCGGCTGGCGCTGCGGCTGGGGCGTTTGGTCAAACCCCTGGCCGGGCTGTTGCCGGCGCAACTGGCCGCCATGCTGGTCCAGGTGCCGGCGCAGGTGCCGCCAGCCGGCCTGGCCGAACGGCGGGCGCCACTGCCGGTGGCGGCGCCAACGGGCCGGGTGATATTGCATCTGGGCTGTGTGCAGCCGGTGCTGCGGCCGGCCATTGATGATGCCGCGCTGCGCCTGCTGGCCCGCCACGGCCATGAGGTGGTGATCAGCCGGCAATCATCCTGCTGCGGTGCGCTTGATCATCATCTCGGCCGCGAGGCCCCGGCCCGCGCCCATGCCCGCGCCAACATCGCAGCCTGGGAAGCCGCCGGCGATGTGGCGGCGATCATCATCACCGCATCGGGTTGCGGCACGGTGATCAAGGATTATCCGGCCTTGTTTGGCGACGATCCGGCGATGGCGGCGCGGGCGCAAGCGGTGGCGGCCAAGGCGATGGATATCTCGGAATTTCTCAGCCGCTTGCCGCCGCTTCCCACCGTGCTGCCGCCGGGGCAGGTGGTGGCCTGGCACAGCGCCTGTTCGCTGCAGCATGGCCAGCAGGTGAAATCCGCCCCGCAGGCACTGCTGGCCGCTGCCGGCTTTGATGTGCGTGTGCCGGCCGAAGCGCATATCTGCTGCGGTTCGGCCGGCAGCTATGCGATTTTGCAGCCGGACATGAGTGCGACGCTGAAGGCGCGCAAGCAGGCGGCGCTGTGCAACAGCCTGGCTGGCACCGGCACCACGCTGGTGGCGAGCAGCAACATTGGCTGCATCGGCCATCTTGCCAGCGATGAACTGCATATCGTCCACATGGTGGAATTGCTCGATTGGGCCAGTGGCGGGCCAGCGCCGGCGGGGGTTCACGCCTGAACCTGTGGATTTTTGGCATCAGTTGCGCCTGATATCAGACGCAAGGCCGTGTTTGGTCCCGAAGCCCGGCCAATATCGCGTTGACAGCATCTGTATACAGTCTACAACCAACTGGCACCAGCGACCGGGGAGAGGGCGCTGGGGTCAGCCGGCGCGGCGACAGATCATGCCATGCAGCATGGTCGCCCGCAGCGGGTGGAGCGTGGGGCAGGGTTCCGGCAGCAAGCGCGCCAGCGGCGTGTGACATCCGGCAAATTTGGTCCCGCCTGCATCCCGACGTGCCGTCTGGCCATCATCGATGTGGGGAGTGAGACCAGATGCGCACCAGTTTCGACACGACGAACCGCAGCCGGCATTTGCTGAACGCCGGCCTTGCCGCCCTGGCCATGGCCAGTGCTTCGGCGGCCTTCGCCCAGGCCGCGCCGGCGCCCGCCGCTGCTGCCGCCACCGAAGAGGCCGAAGAGGCCAGCGAAATCGTCGTCACCGGCACCAGCATCCGCGGCGTCGCCCCGATCGGTTCGCCGCTGGTCAGCGTCGATCAGGAATTCGTGAAGGTCAACGCGCCGGCCAACATGTCGGAACTGTTGGGCCTGATCCCCCAGCTGGGCAATTTCGGTACCAATCATGAAGTTGCCACCACCGGTCGTTTCCGCACCGGCGGCTTCCTGCCCAACATCCACAACATCGGCATCTTTGCCACGCTGGCGCTGTTCAACGGCCACCGCATGGCTGCCGTCGGCGGCGAAGCCGTGCTGCCCGATCCGGGCATGATCCCTGTGCTTGGCATCGGCCGGGTGGAAATCGTCGCCGATGGTTCGTCAGCCGTCTATGGGTCCGACGCCGTCGCCGGTGTGGCCAACTTCATCTATCGCCGCGACATGGACGGGTTCGAAGCCCAGGGCACCTATGGCTTCTCGCCGGAGCACAGCTATGAAAAGCAGAATCTGGCGTTGGGCTGGGGCAAGAAGTGGAGCACGGGCAATGTGATGATCGTTGGCGAATATAGCGCCAACAAATCGCCCACCAACGAGGAAATCCCCTTCATCCGCGCCGATCAGACCTTCCGCGGTGGTCGCGATCAGCGCACCACCACCTGCTCGCTGCCCAATGTCACCATCGGCAGCACGGTTTATGCCTATCCGTCGTTCGCGACTGGCAGCGCCAACCGCAACCGCTGCGAAAATGTGCTGGCCCAGGAAGTCGTGCCGGAATCGACCCGCTATTCGCTGCTCGCCACCGCCCGTCAGGAGTTGAATGAGAATGTCACCCTGTGGGCCGAAGGCAATTACACCAATCTGAAAACCAGCCGCGTCGCCAACCCGCGCAACCTCAACCTCACCGTGCCGGGCACCAATCCCTATCTGGTGCTGCCGCCGGGCGTGACGCTGGCGCCGGGCCAGACGGTGAGCGTGGTGCGCAACGGCGAAGGCCTGTTCCCCAACCCGATCAACACCCAGCGTTCGGAAGTGATGGCCATCACGCTGGGCGCGGATGTGAAGCTGGGCAGCGGTTGGCTGCTCAATGTGATGACGCATTATTCCAAGACCAATGATTTCAACAGCCAGCCCGAAATCGATCTGATTGCGGCGCAGAATCTGGCCAATGGCACCACCCTCACCACGGCCTTCAATCCGTTCGGCCAGGCCGGGCAGAACAACGCGGGCGTGCTGAGCCAGATCAACAACGGCTTCACCCAGATCAACGACAGCTCGCAATATCTGCGCCAGTTGATGGTGAAGGCCGATGGTCCGTTGTTCGCGCTGGGCGGCGGCGATGCCCGCATGGCCATCGGCACCGAGTTCCGCGACGAACAGGCCGATCAGTTGCAGATCGGCGGCGTGCCGGGGCCGACGCAGCTGCTGGTGCGTGATGACAAGATCTCGCGCTTTGTGGCGGCGGCCTTTGCCGAAGTGAACCTGCCGTTCTTCAGCGCGCAAAACGCCACCACCGGCTTCCAGCGCCTCGAACTGTCGCTGTCGGCGCGTTATGACCATTATCAGCAGCTGGGCGGCACCTTCAATCCCAAGATCGGCCTGGTGTGGGCCCCGGCGCGGGACGTGTCGCTGCGCGGTTCGTGGAGCACCAGCTTTGTCGCCCCCAACATGGGCCTGATCACCTCCATCTTCGGCGTGCCGCAGATCGGCCTGAACATTGCCGGCTTTGGCAACAACGTGAACATCTACAACCAGGGCGGCGGCAACCCGGCGCTTACCCCGGAAGAGGCCACCACCTATTCATTCGGTGCAGACTTCACGCCCACCTTCATCCCGAACCTGAAATTGTCGGTCACCTATTACAACGTCACCTACAAGAACCTGGTCTACAAGCCGACGCAGGCTGACGCGTTCAACAACCCGTTCTTCAGCTTTGCCGTGATCCGCAACCCGACAGCGGCGCAAGTGATGGCCGCCATTGCCGCCGCGCCGCCGCAGAGCCCGGTGCCGACGCGCATCGATGCCATCTTCCAGTCGTTTGCCATCAACGTTGGCCAGCGCGTGATCGATGGGCTTGATTTCGATCTCAACTACAAGGTGCCCACCAGCATCGGCAATTTCACCCTGGCGGTGAACGCCAACCGGCAATTGGGTTTCCGCCAGGAGCTGGCGCCGGGCACCGGCTTCCAGAATATCATCGGCCAGCAGAATGCCATCGAATGGCGTGGCCGCGGCCAGATCAGCTGGAACCTCGATGACCTGACCGTGTCCGGCTTCATGACCTATGTCGACGGGTTCCGGAACATCACCAGCGGCACGCCCTTCCCGAATGTGAAGAGCTGGGAGACCTTTGATCTGACCGTGCAGTATAATCTGCCCAACGTGCTGAAGGGCAGCCAGATCCAGCTGCGCGGCTCCAACATCTTCAACCGCTGGCCGCCCTTCTATGACGGCACGCAGGGCTTCTTCTCCAACGCCCACTCGCCGTTCGGGCGGACGCTGGAATTGACCTTGCGGACCAAGTTCTGATCAACCCCTGAAAGCCATTTGTGCCGGGCCCCAGTGCCCGGCACATTTGTCTTGGGCCTGCAAAGGAAATGCTGCCATGTTGATCACCCGCCGCCTGTTTGGCCAGGCCAGCCTGGCCACCACGCTGTTCGCTGGATTCCCCAGCCTGGCCATTGCGCAAGCCGAAGGCACGCTGCCGCCCAAATCGCCGCTGGGTGTGGCCGGCACCGGGCTTTCGGCGCATCTGCGCGGGCTGGATGGCGTGGCCAAGGGCTTGCGCGATGATCCGGTGGCGTTTCTGGACTATGTCCGCAGCATCGGCGGCGGCGGCGTGCAGATCGCGGTGGGCAAGCCGCATGTGGCCCGCTTCCGCGCCCGACTGGACGAGCTTGGCATGTATTACGAAGGCCAGGCCGCGCTGCCCAGCCGGCGCGATGGCGATTATGCCGCGTTCGAAGCCAGCGTGGCCAATGCCGCCGCGCTGGGCGCCACCTGTGTGCGCGCCGTGTCCCGCCCGCCCGAAGGCGGCACCGGCCGGCGGTATGAGACCTTCAAGAGCCTGAACGATTGGTACAGCTGGCTGGCCGAAGCCAATGCGATCATCGAACGCTGTGTGCCGATTGCTGCCAGATACAAGGTGGCCATCGCGCTGGAAAACCACAAGGATCGCACGGTGCACGAACATGTCGCCGTGCTGAAACGGATCGACAGCGAGTGGCTGGGCAGCCTGATCGACCCGGGCAACAACATGAGCTTCATGGAAACGCCCGAGGAAACCGTGACGGCGCTGAGCCCCTGGGTGAAAGCCTGCTCCCTGAAGGACATGGGCGTGGCGCCCTATCAGGATGGCTTCCTGCTGTCGGAAGTGTTGTTCGATACCGGCATGACCGATCAGGCCAAATTGTTCGGCATCATGAAAAAGGCCAACCCGGCGATCCGGCCCACCACCGAACTGATCACGCGCGACCCATTGAAGGTGCCGGTGCGCAGCGATGCCTATCACGCCGGCTTTGCTGACCGGCGGCCGCGCGTGGAGAAATGGCTGGCCATGGTGCAGAAGCGCCAGACCGTGCTGCCGGTGGTGAGCGGGCTCAGCCCGGCTGAGCAGTACAAGCTGGAGGAGGACAACAACCGCAAGGTGTTTGCCTGGGGGCGGGCGAAGCTGGCCTAAATCCGGTCGATCAACCAATAGCTGGCGATGCTGCCAATGGCATAGGCGCTGGCCATGATCGCCGGTTTGAGTGCGCCCGGTGCCAGCCGGCGGACCGTCGCCAACAGGCCGGCGACGGCGGCGATGATCAGCAATTGCCCGGCTTCCACCCCGATGTTGAAGGCCAGCAGCGCGATCGGCACCTCGCCCTGCGGCAGGCCCACCTCGCGCAGCGCGCCGGCAAAGCCAAAACCGTGCAGCAGGCCAAACAGGAAGGCCACCACCCAGGGCAGGCGTTCCGACAAGCGGGGCTGCTCCGGCGCTGATCTGGTCTGGGCCTTCACGATCTCCACCGCCAGAAAGACGATGGACAGCGCAATCACCGCCTCCACCGGCGCCTGGGGCAGGCCGAACAGGCCCAGCGTGGTGCCGGCCAGGGTGATCGAATGGGCGATGGTGAAGGCCGTGGCGGCGGCCACCACCGGCCAGCCGCGCTGCAGCAGCAGCACCAGCGCCACCACGAACAGCAGATGATCAATGCCGGCCAAGATATGCTCAACACCGATCACCGCATAGGTTTGCGCCACCTGCCAGCGCGTGGCGCGGGCGGCGACCATGATGGTGGGCGCGTCCGCCCGCAGCTGCAGGGCCTGCACCGGCCGGCCCAGTGGCGCGATGCGCACCAGCCCATCGGGGCTGCCAGGGGCCAGGCCGGCAACACCCACGCGCGTGCCGGCCAGCGTGCGGGTGCAGCGCGCCTTGCCACTGGCGACCAGCGCGCCGCCCACCAGCTGCGGCGGGTTCATTGCCAGGCGGCACGGCGCCGGCAACAGCGGCCGGCCGCTGGCCGCCACTCCGCCCAGCACCGGGGCCTTCCACAGCACATCCCACTGGCCGGCGCGGGTTTCCCTGAGTTCCAGATAAAAGGGCCGCAGCTCATCGGCGCGTGCCGGGCCGCACAGGCACAGCATCAGGCAGGCAAACAGCAGGCGGATCATGATGCCGGCTCGATCACCACATCATATTTCGCCAGCAGCGCCTGCAGATCATCGGCCTCGGCCTTGGCGATGGCGGCGCGGCGCCAATCATTTTCCACCCGCTGGCGCACATCGGCCAGGGCCGGGCGCGGCGGGGCCAGCCGCCGTTCGATGCGCACGATGTGCAGGCCCAGGCCCGATGCCACCGGCCCGGCCCAGCGGCCGGCCGGCAGCGCGGCCAGGCTGGCGGCAAAGTCATCGCCAAACTGGGCCGCCAGCAGATCGGCACCCGCATCGGCAAAGCGGCCGGGCAGCGGCAGCGCCGGGGCGGCGATGCTGGCCGGCCGGCCGGTGTTCAGTGCGGCGATGGCAGCGGCAGCGACGGCGCGATTGGCCGGCGTGTCATCGCCGATGAAGCGTTGTTCCAGCCAGTACCGCGGCGGCGCGGCATAACGCGCGGGATCGGCGGTGATCAGGGCCTGCAACTGCGCATCGGTTGGCGCTTGCGCTTCGGCGCTGGTGGCGGCGATGGCCAGCATCTTGTTGCGCAGGCGCTTCTTCACCGCATCATCATCGCGGTCCAGCCCCAGCGCCAGCGCCTCGCGATAATAGATTTCGGTGCGGACATGGTCGCGGATCAGATCATCCAGCTCGGCCGGCGTCGGCGGGCGGCGAAAGGCGCGGATGTGATGCTCCACAATGCCGGCCACCACGGCGGCATCCACCACGATGCGGCGTTCGCCCACATCGGCCGGCCGGCCGGCCATCACCGCGAAGATCAGGGCACCGGCCAACAGGAAATGCAGCAGAGGTTCGCGCAAGGCTGCCCCGGCGCGGGTTCGAACGTGCATCAATCGCCCTTTGTTCAGCCCGGCGTGTACCAGATCGGCGAGGTATAGGCGCGTTCCTGGCTCTTCACCCGCACCTCCGGCGGCAGCTTCAGCTTGTATCGCACCGCATCATAGGCCGGCCAACTGGGCGTGGGGATTTCCAGCACGCGCAGATAGTAAAAGGCGCGTTGCCTGGGATCGAAGGCCGGATCGGTCCACAGCGTGGTGAGTGCGGCCGCGCCAATGCTGTTCTTGTAGGTGGCGGTGGCAACATCCACCGTATCGCCCACCGCCGGCAGCTTGCCGCCCACCGGCTTGCGGGTGGCGGCATCGCTCCACACCACATCAAACACGCGTTCCTGCGGCTTGCCGGCCGGATCGATCCAGCCCTTCACCATCTGCACCCGATCGAGATTGGCACCCTGCGGATCCTTCAACGCCGAAATGATGAAGCGCGGCGCGCCCCCGTTGCCGAGCTTGGCGCCCTTCAGCTCCCCACCCATGGGCACCCCGCGTTTGTATCCGGCCCGCACCCAATCGCCCTTCAGATCGGCGTCGCTGAAATCCCAGCCGGCAAACAGCCGCACCGTCATGCGCGGGCCGGTGCTGGCATAGACTTCGCGCCGTTCCATCGCATCGAAAATTGCGGCACGGGTGTTGGCCTTGGCCCACACCGCGGCATAACCGCTGGCCAGATAATGCCAGCCAAATCGGCCCTTGCGTGTGCCGAGATTCTGCGGCGCCGTGGCCCGGGTGGCGCTGGGTTCATTGCCGCTGTGCTTGCCGAAAAACTGGTCTTCATCGGCGGTGGCCAGCGCGGTGTGGCTGTCCGTCGATCCGATCACGCCGAATTTATAGGGGTTAACGCCGGTCTGTGCTTCCAGCGCCAGCCCGCGCTTCAACGCCTCGCGCACATATTCGCCGGCAAACATGCCGGGCGTCTTGGGCTGATTGCCCAGCAGATTGTTCAATTCCCAGCCGGCCACGCCATAGCCGGCAAATTCATCATTGGGCGACAAATAGGGGTGGGCTTCGCTGTCGCCCTTGATCTGGGTGATTTCCACCACCGGTTCCAGCCGGGCGCGGCGCTTGGCATAAGCCGCCGTCATCGCGCCGCCGCCGGGCATGGTGAGTTCGAACATCAGGCCGTTCGAAAGATTGCTGTTGTGCGGAATGGCCAGCACCCGCCCGCCGGTGGCCTTTTCATACGCCTCCATATAATTCCAGATCTCGTCGGGCGTGGCCTTATAGGTCGGGTCGATCGGCACCACGGTGCGCACCCTGGCCTCGCCATCGCGGAAGATGATGTTGCGGTGCAGATTGTTGCCGCCCTGCATCAACGTATATTCAAAGCCGTGGAAGGCGGTGAACTTGCCGGGTTCGTTATAGCGTTCCACCGCATCAACGTTGCTGTTCCACACATCCTTGGTGCGTTCGGCGGTGCCGGATTGGTTCAGCATGGCTTCGGGCAGGGCGTTGCGGCCGCGCGCATCCAGGATTTCGGCCATGGCGCGCTGGGAAGCGGCCGGGCCATCGTTCATCATGTCGTGCCAGCGCCGCATGGTTTCATCGCGGATCAACAGGCGCGGCGCATCGGCCAGCGCCTTGGTGGCGCCCAGGCCTTCGGCATGATCGGTCACCACCAGGAAATCGAGCGGGCGGGACAGCCTGGCCTTCAGGCCGGTGGTCGCCGTCACCTCTTCGCCGCGGGCAAAGCGCAGCGCATCCTCCGGCCCCAGCCGCACGCCAAAGCCAAAGGCATCCACCGAATTCTGGGTGTGCAGGTGGGTGTCGCCCCACAGCACGGTTTGCGGATATTCGCTTTCCGTCACCACCACATCCGGCTTGGCCGCCGGTGATTTCATCTGGTCGCACCCTGCCAGCAGCACGGCACTGCCCAGCATCAACCCTGCCACCACTATCTTGCGACGCATCACGATTCCCCAATTGCCGGTCTTGCCGGCCAGTTTTGCCCACTGGTTTTGCCCATTGGTTTTGCCGGTCAGCATGCCATGGTGCCCGCCTGCGTCAATGGCTGTTGTTCAGGGGTTTTGGCGCCGCGTCTGCCGGTTGACTTGGCCGCCGCCCGGGGACAGCATGGATGCCATGAAACAGGCCGGTCTTCTTTCGGCAGTGCGGCGCCCTGGGTGGCTGCTGCTGGCGGCGTTGTGGGCCGGGCCGGCAATGGCGCAGCCGGCAACCAAGGCACCACCAGTCCCGGCGGCACAACCAAAGATCGTGGTGCAGGCCATATCCGAATTCGGCATCGATGTGGCGGCCTGGTCGCCGGATGGCCAATATATCTGGACGGCATCGGGCATGGCCCGCGAACTGCTGCTGTGGGATGCGGGGCAGGGTATCATCATCGACCGGCTGCGCCTGCCCGCCCCGGCCAAGGTGACGATCGATTTCATGCGGCTGACCGGCATGACCATGGCCGCCGATGGCCGCAGCCTCACCATCACCGGCGAGGCTTATGATCGCAACACCGAAATTGGCGTGCGGGGTCGCCGCTATCAGATTGATGTCCGCAGCCGCCGCATCAGCATTGATGAACACCCGCCAGAGCCGGAGGTGCCGCCGGGAGCGACGTGGGACAGCCTGAACATGGCCTGGATCGATGCTCTGCAGGTGGCCTATTCCGATATCACCGGCCAGGCGCGCGACGCCGCCCTGCGCCTGTTGCCGGCTTTGCCACGATCGCCCGATGGCCGCACGGCCATGCTGCGGGCCGGCACCGGTTTCACCCTCAAGCCAGCCAATGGTGCCGAACGTGCGCCGCGCGTCACCGGCCATCTGGGCAGCATCGCCGATGCCGAATTGTCGCCGGACGAACGCCACCTGGCGGTTTTGAGCCTGAACGACGAAGTCTCGCCGGAAACCGGAGAAATTCTGCAATCGGTGCAACTGCTTGATCTGGTCAACGGCCGGATGCTGCCGCCGGTTGCCCTCGCCGGCAAGTTTGACCGGGTGGCCTGGCTGGATCGCGAACGGCTCGCCCTGCTCAGCCAAAGCGACATGGATGATCCGCTGAAAAAGGACAATCCCAGCGATCTGCCCTCCGCCATTGCCATCATCAAGGCGGCGACGGGCGAAGTGCTGGCGCAGCCGTCCGCCCGTTGTTTCATGGCGGCCTTGCCCGACGGCCGCATCGTGGGCGCGGGCCTGGCCAACTGCCGCAGCAAGCTTGGAAACGACAAGGCCCTGCAGATTCTGGCCGACGGCAAATGGAGCCCCTATCGCAGCCAGGCGATCCCGCGCGATGCCCATGTGCGCCTGCTGGCCGTGTCGCCGGCGGGGGATCGTTTTGCCTATGCCGTGCGGCTGGGCAATGGCGAGCTCCGCATCCAGACGGTTGATATCGCCAGCGGTGAATCGGGGCCGTTCATCCAATTTGAGGAAGCGTTTCTCTCGCTCATCCGCTTTTCGCCTGATGGTCGGCGCTTGTGGGTCGCAGGCGACGGCACGTTGATGGAATGGACCATCGACGCGCCATACACGGCCGATGGCAAACCGGTGATCCGGGAACTGCCTGGCGCGGTGGAGCTGCCGCAGCGGATGGCCAGCAATGGGCGCCGCCTGATGGTGGGTGGCGCCTTTGAAGAACGGATCCAGATGATTGCGCTTCCCAAGCCCGAACTGTTGCGGGAAGTTGATTTCCCGGGGGCGGCAGCGGTGGGCTTCATGCGCACCCGCCCGGCCCTGTGGGCGGCGTCCATCACCGAAGGGGTGCGCGTCTGGGATCAACGGTCGGGCGCGGTGCTGCTCACTATCCGGCTGCTCCCCGGCGGCCGCTTCGTCGCGGTGGCGCCCGATGGCCGCTATGACACCAACATGGGGCCGGACTCGGAGAATTTCCGTTGGATGATCAGTGATCAGCCGTGGCGATCATTGGCACCGCAGACATTGATGCGCGATTATTACGAACCGCGCCTGATCGCCAAGCTGATGGATTGCACCGCCGCCGGCAATTGTGCCACCGCGCTGCACAGGGTGCCGCCGGTGGCCGGGCTGAACCGGCAATTGCCCGTTGTGGAGGTGGTGGCGGTGCGGCCGGCCGAGCCGGGCCGGGTGGATGTGGATGTGCGGGCCAGAGAGACACGCGATCGGCAGACCGGTCTTGCATCGGGCGTCTATGGCCTGAAACTGTTGATGAACAACCGTGAGATCGTGAAGACGCCCGATGATCCGCTGTCGGCCGCGCCGGCCGATCTGGCGGGCTGGCGGGACGCCAATCTGTCCCCGCCCGATGATGCCAGTGGCCGGCGCAGCTTCACCTTCAACGTGCCGATTCCCACCGATGGCAAACCCATCCGCTTTTCGGCCTACAGCTTCAATGCCGATCGGGTGAAGAGCGATACGGCCCATCTGGATTGGCAGCCGCCGCCGCAGGCCCGCCGCCCACGCCGCGCCTATGTGCTGACCATCGGGGTGAATGATTATGTCGAGCGCCGGCTGAACCTGAATTTTGCCGTGCCCGATGCCGAACTCATCGGCCAACGGCTGGCGGCCATTCGCGGCTTTGAGGTGCGGCGCATCAGCTTGACCAGCACGCCCACCCGCCCGGTGACGGCCGGCCATATTGCATCGGCGTTGCTGATCCTGGGCGGCATCGATCCGGAAGAGGACAGAGGCATCTTGCGCGCCGGCGGCCATGATGGGTCGCTGCTGGCCGAGGCGACCCCGGATGATATCGTGATCATCAGCTTTTCCGGCCATGGCCATGCCGCGCCCAATGGCACCTTCTCGCTGCTGGCATCCAATGCGCGCTGGGGGGCGCTGGATGCGGCGCCCGATCCCGGCACGGTGTTGCCGGCCGACGTGCTGACCCTGCTGCTTGGCCGGATTCAGGCCGGCGAGATCGCCTTCATCATCGATGCCTGCCATTCGGGCGCGGCGGTGAACACGCCGGATTTCAAGCCCGGCCCGATGGGTGATCCCGGCCTTGGCCAGTTGGCGTTTGACAAGGGCATGCGCATCCTGGCCGCCACCCAGGGCGATGATGTGGCGCTGGAAAATCCCAATCTGGCCCATGGCTTGCTCTCGGCGGCGCTGGGGGAGGGGCTCACGCCCACCGGCGGGCTGGCGGACATGGATGGGGATGGCAAGATCCCGCTGGATGAATGGCTGCGCTATGCCGTGGCGCGGCTGCCCAGCCTGCACGAGGAAGTGCGGCGCGGCGGCGGGCCGGTTATTGCGAGGGGCGTGCGGCTGGTGCTGCGCAGCAGCAATGAACCGCCGCCGGTGCAGGAACCCAGCCTGTTCGATTTCACCAACACCATATCCCCGGTGCTGCTGCGGGGGCAGCCATGATGCGCGTGATCCTCGCGGTGCTTGTTGGCCTGCTGGCGCTGCCGGCCGGCGCCGCGCCCACCATCCGCGCGGTGTTCGTGGGCATTGATCAATATCAATATTCCCGTCAGCGGCTGGCCAGCAGCAGATTTGACGATCTGTCGGGCGCGGTGGGCGATGTTGGCCGGATCAAGGCGGCACTGGGCAGCGCGCTCGGGCTGGATTTCGGGCCGATGCCGGGCGGGACGGGCTGCCAGACGTCCAACGGCGTCGCCATCACCCTCACCAATCGTTGTGCCACGCGCAACGCCATCCTCGCGTCGTGGGACCAGTTGATCGATCGCGCCAGCCAGCCGCAGGATATCATCATCCTTTATTTCGCCGGCCATGGCTCCCGCTTCATCGATCGCCGCACGATGGATCAGGCCAGCCGCTACAACAGCACCCTGATGCCATTTGATGCGCGCAAGCCCGGTGCGGAATCCGAAGCCGACATATTGGATCACGAGGTGCGCGACCGCATCAACCGGGCCACCTCACGCGGGGTGCGGGTGGTGACGATCTTTGACAGCTGCAACAGCGGCACCGCCAACCGCAATGGCAACTCGGCCAGCCGCACCGCGCCGGATCTGCCGGTTGCCAACCTGCGTCGCATCGTCTCGCCGGCGCAATATGGCAATCTGGGCGCGTGGCGGGTGCATCTGGCCGCGGCCGGCGATGGCCAGGATGCCCAGGAAGTGGATGGCGGTGTGGGTGAGCGCGCCGGCGTGTTCACCACGGCGCTGGCGCGGGCGCTCACCAGCATGAAGGGGGCGAGCTTTGCCGACATCGCGGCGCGCACGGTGGAGGAGGTGCGGGCCTTGATGCGGGGGCGCCAGGCGCCGCATGCCGAAGGCGCGCTGCGCGCCAGTTTCGCCGGCGAGGAAATCCGTGTGCCGATTTTTCAGGTGGCGGTTGATCGCGACCGGCTGGTGATGCTGGGCGGCCGGTTGCTGGGGGTCACCCCCGGCTCGCGCTTTGCGCTGTTTGCCGCCACCAGCGATGCGCTGGCGGCTGCTGGCACCGCACCGCTGGCCACCGCCAAGGTTGCCAGCGTGGGCAACAGCGTGGCCTTTCTGCAGACCGATGCCCGGCCAGCCACCAGCCTGCCGGCCCGCATGGTGGCGCGGGAAGAGGATCATGAATTTGGCGGGCGCGTGTTGGCGCTGGCGGTGGAGGATGCGGCGGCCGCACCGGCGGTGGCCGGCTTGCGCTTTGTGCAGGCCGATCCGCAGGCCAGTCTGGTGCTGGCCGCCGCTGACGGCGGCCTGGCGCTGTCGCGCCGCGGCGGCCCGGTGCTGGCCCGGCTGCCGCTGCCGGATGATCAGCGCTTTCAACCGATGCTGGCCGTCGCGCTGGGCAAGATCGCCCGCGTCGATCAATGGCTGGCCAGCCTGGGCCGCCAGCCGCCCGATCTGTGCCTGGCCGTCAGCAATGCGCCGTCGAACGGTTATGATCCCGCCAGCTGCCCGGCCGGGCCGCCGCCGGCCGGCGTCAATCTGAAACAGGCGGCTTCGATCCGGCTGGGGGTGGTCAACCGCGCCCGCGATGCGCGCCAGCTTTATGTGTTCCACATCGGCCCGCGTTATGATGTGACAGTGGTGCTGCCGGCCTTTGGTGGGCGCGACCCGTCGCTGCAGCCCGGCGATGCGCTGCGCGACGGGGTGGATATCTTTGCCACCGAACCCGGCGACATCCGGGTGGTGGCGCTGTCGAGCAGCGTGGCGCTCGATGTGTCGGTGCTGGAACAGACGGCGACCGACGTGACCGACACACAGGCCTGCCTGTCGGCGGTGGCGCGCATCTTCTGCAGCCGCGCCGATACCGCCCGGTCTGGCACCGCCGGTGAGGCCAAGGCCTGGTCCGCCCTGATCATCCCGGCGCGGGTGACGCCATGATCGCCCGGATTCTTGCCTTGCTGCTGACGGCCATGCTGCTGGCCGCCGCCCAGCAGGCCCCGCCAGCGGGGGAGCCATTGCCGCTGCCGCCCGAACCGCCGCCACTGGAATTGCCACCCGAACCGCCATCCGAGCCTGCCGCCACGGCGACGGCCAGCCCGGCGCCAACCGGCGATGGCAGCCGGGTGGTGCGCGGCCGCCCCGCCAAGGCGGGCTCCTCACCCTGGCAGATCCAGATTTACACCATCATGCCCATTCCGCCGGAGGATCTGCGCAAGGACAGGGAAAAGAAGCCCAACGATCCCAGCAAGCGCTATTTTGACCAGATGAGCCGGTGGGAGAGGGACCATCTGTGCGGCGGGGTGCTGATTGCGCAGGAGGGGAGTGCCCGGG
>CAZHTW010000021.1:23026-35120 GCA_964535865.1 uncultured Sandarakinorhabdus sp.
AGGGACGCAATTTCTGGGCGCTCACCGCCGCCCATTGCCTGGTCAACAGCGACGAGACATTGAGCTGGAATCTCAACGAGATCCGCGTGCGGCTGGGCCATGTCGCCCTGCCAAACGCCACCGAAATGGCCATTGAACGGGCCATCATCCATGCCGATTATCGGCGTTCCGGCAACCGCCGCCATGATATCGCCCTGCTGCACCTGGTGCCTGATGCCCGCACCCAGCCCGCCATCGCCGCCCGTGCCGAGCCGATCGCGATGGCCACGGCGCCGCCGGCACCGGGCGCCACCTTTGTTGCCACCGGCTGGGGGATGACCGGGGAACGCGCAGCCGGCGCCACGCGCACGGTTGACGGGCAGGTGCTGAGGGGATCAGATGAGCTGCTGGAGGCGGATCTGCGCCATGTGCCGCCCACCGAATGTTCGCGCATCCGCAGCTATCAGAAAACCGTGCGCAACTGGCCCGGCGTCCTGTGCGCCGTTGGGGCCACGGCGGCCCAGCAGGACACATGCCAGGGGGACAGCGGCGGCCCGCTGACGCGCATGGAACGGCTGGTCGGGCTGGTCAGCACCGGGGAGGGCTGTGGCCGGCCGGGTGTTCCGGGGATCTACACCCGGGTGGATGCCTATGCCAACTGGATACCGCTGGTGAAGGCCCAGGCCCCGGCGGCACGCATCAGCCGCTGCCGCGTGGTGCCGGCCGGACAGCCGGCCTGCGCCTGATCAGCCCAGAGTCATGACGGCACTGCCAGCTTGCGATCGGCATAGCTGGAGCGCCACTCGGCCAGATCGGCCAGCATGATGGCGGCGGCCTCTTCCAGCGCGCGGGCGGCCAGCGTGTGGGACAGGCCGTCGCGGCGCAGCAGGGTGGCCACCCGGGCCAGCCGCTCTGCCGTGGCCTCTGATCGCCGCGCCACGCCGGCAAAATCCCCGGCACCGCGCAGGCCGAACAGCGCGCCGCCCAGCGTGGGCAAGGCGGCGGACAACAGGCTGAGCTGCAGGCTGAAGGGTTTCACCACATCATAGGCAAACAACAGGCCCAGCAACGTGCCAACGCCGGTGAGACCGGTGAGGATCAGCAGCGTCTGCCCGCCGCTGTGCAGCCAATGGTCCAGCTTGTGCATGCGGCTGTGCACCAGATGATGATAGGCGATCTGGCCATCCAGTTCATGGGCAACGATGTGGCGGTTGAGCGCCGTGAGCGTCGCGGCATCGGCAAGTGCCGGTGGACGCGGCAGGCCCTGCCAGATGGCCAGCGCATACCAGTCGGTCCAGCGGCGCGGCCCGATCAGATCGCGGCCGGGTGGGTTGGCCGCGCCCAGCAGGCGCAGGCTGCGCAACAGCCGCAGGGTTTCGGCCAGATAGCGGTAATCCAGCCAGCGCCGGTGCCATTCGCGCGCATTTCCGATGCTGGTGTTGGCCACCACGCCGCCCACCACCAGCAATTCCAGCACCAGCAGCACGATCTTGGCCCCCGGCATCAGGCCCGCCATCAACGCGAAGATCACGGCCACCGATGCGCCAAAGAAATTGAACACCATGCCGCTGCGGAACACATGGGCATAATGGGTGGCCAGGCCATCGGCCCAGGCAAAGGCCGATTCCAGCCGATCATGGCCCAAGACGGCGACGCCGGCCGCCGCGCAGCCCGCGGCGTGCCCGGCCCAATCGTCGCGGTTGGCCTGCGCATAGGGCGCGGCCCGGAACATCCCGCGCCGCAATTTCTGCACGCCGGTGATGGCCAGCAACAACGGCCATTCCGCCCGCCAGCGCTCCAGCTGTTCGGTTTCGGCCAGATATTCATCCACCTCGCTGGCCGGCAGCGCCGGGGTGAGCAGCACGGCCAGCACCTGGGCCAGCGTGGCATCGTCAAGGCAGCGGGCCGGCACATTATCAAGCCGCAGCCGTTCGGGCGGCACCGCATCCAGCCCGGCCCACAGCAATTCGGGCGGTTCGCCCGTGCTGGGCACATGCACCACCGGCACGCCGCGCCGCACCGCTTCGGCCACCACCGCCGCCGTGCCGCCCGGCCCGCGTTCCGGTTCGCCATCCCACACCGCAATCAACAGGTCGCAGCCGGCCACGGTCACATCGGCGGCCAGCACATAGGCATGGTCGCCCTGCGCCGCGTCGGCCGGGGCTTCCCACACATGCGCGGCCTGATCCAGCAGGCTGGCGAGACCGGTCTGGGCGGCCGGCGGCATGGTTTGCGCATAACGCTGACGCGGGAAAGGCAGCACGGCCTGCAAGGCATAGCCATGGGCAATGGCGGCTTGCGCGGCAATCTGGTCAGCCCCTGCGGCCAGGCCGGAAATCAACGCCAGGCGCGGCGGTTCATCGGCGAAATGACTGTGGTGCAGCCGGGCAATGGCGGCCACATCGGCCTGAACCCGCGTCAGCACGTCGCCAATGGCGGCGGCCAGGCCCGGCTCCACTGCGGGATCGAGTGTGCGGTGCCCGGTGATGGCCAGGGTGAGCGCCAACTGCGGGCGCGGCGGATGTGCGGCGGTCATGTCCGGCTGGCTCCAGCGGTCGGCCGCATGCCTTCACTGGCCATGATCTGGCAGAACCGTCGCATGCCCGCTCACCCCGACTGCCGCAGCCGGGACATGCCGGCACACGAGGCGTGGGTAATGGCCGGGCGGCAAAGTTGCAAGCCCGGCCAGCCTGTGGATCAGGCCGTGCGCACCTGTTGCCGACGCCGCAGCATGGTGCCCACCAGGCCAAAGCCGGTGATCAGCATCAGCCAGCTTGCCGGTTCCGGAACGCTGCCGGGCGGGGGGACAAAGAGGCCGGTGTAGATGATCGGCGGCGTGACAGGGTCTTCCCTGACATCGGGGGTGCTTTGCGGCGCCAGTGTAGTATCGATCTTGTATGCATCGAATTTGGCGCCAACAACCGGACTGTATGAACCTGGCAATCCGTCAAGTGATGCTGCAGCCGCTCGAAGGGAGCTGAGTTCGGAGACGCTGCCATCGTTGCGTGGATCGCCGAAAGCGACCTGCAGGCCGGCACAGGTGGCGAAATTACTGCATATGTTTTCCATGCGTATGTCTGTGCTCAACACATAGTAGAAATCCCGCGTCTCATAGCCATAGAGCGGCTTCAAGTTGATGCCGATATTTGTTGCACCCCAGTCGAGCACGTTCCAGTTCGGCGCGCTGCCGCCATTGTACACCTCCGCCCCGCCGCTGTTCTGGGCCCTAAGCCCGTTGAGGGTAAAATTCGGGTTTCCCATTGTCACCAGAAAAGTGGGATCGTTGGTTGGGTAGATGAATCGATTGATCGCAGCTTCGCCGGTCATCTGAAACGCGAACGGGCGGGTGGGGCGGCCGTCGATCAGGGTAAAATTGAAATTTGCTTCAATCGGGCCATCGTCAAAATTCTGACGGGCCAGATGCCCCGGTGTTATCATTGAATCGAATCGAAAATTCGCAGGATTAGGACTGTCGTTGTATAGTGTAAATTTGACTTCTGTGTAAATGCTGACGTAACAACTGCCGATACAAGTTGCATTGTGCAAGAAAAAAAAATTCCCATTGCTATCAAGTCTTGTGGTCACGTCAAAGCTTAGTCCAGCAACCCCTGTTGAAGATCGCCCAAAGTGAGAAAAAGAATAATCACCTGCCCCTCCAGAGCTGCTGCCGTACATATTATCAAATCCACCGTAAATCCCGCTTATGTCCCATTCAACGTAATTAAATATTTTGGAGCGTTCGATAATGGCCGCACTCGCCGGCACGTTCCATCCAAGCGCGCCCAGAATAACGCCCCCGAGCAACGCATGCCGACCCGTCAATGGCAGTTTGGAAAACAGTTTCACGATGCAGAACCCCCCTTGGCAATGAAATGATCATGATGCGCCCGGCGCCCATAGGCAAGGCAAATTTACGAATGTTATATACTGTTAATTCATATGAATATTAAGAATGCCGGTGGCTGATTCAAGGATATTCTCTGCGAATGAATTTGGGTTTCACCAGGCGCAGCTGGGCGAAGGCCACGCTTTGGTGGCCCGTTGCCGCCAAAGGGCGACACCGGCCAAATCGAACCCAGTGATCAGCATCAGCCGGCTTGCAGGTTCGGGAACGGCGCCGGACGAATCCACGGGCGGCAGCCAATCAAAGGTTGCGGGTGGTGCCGGGGGCGGCGCGGTGAGTTTCACCACCTTGGCCTTGGAATAGGTGGTGGCATCGAAGCGGCTATTGCGCGGATTGCCAAAGGCCTCTGGCACGCCATCGCACCCCATCAGCGTGTTGCAGATTCTGCCGTTGATCTGCACCAGGGTGTCACTGAAATATTGGACGCAGCCGCTGCCGGCAATGAAACTGGGCCCGCGCCGGCAAGAAATACTGCCAGAAATTTCCCTCAGCGTATTTGTGCCCCCATCAACCCTGCACCGCTGCGTTGGCCCGAAGCTCCGCTCGCAGCGCAACAATGGTTAACGGTCACCCGAAATCGGACAAGTTGCAAACTGTTTTCACTGCGTTCCGGACACTTCATTCAAATGAAACAAATAATGGCGAGCTCATGATGAAGTATTGGGCAAGCCATTGCACTGGCGCCTGGCATCAGCGCGCACGGCCGGCGAAGATTTCATGCGGCTGAGCAGGGCGCTGGCGGCCTCGCAACTGGCCTTGGCTTCGGCGGCACGCCCGCCGCGCGCCAGCACGCGGGCTTTCAACAACAGCAGTTCAGCCTGATCGGGATCATCGTGGCCATATTCGGCGTCGTAAATGCGTTTGGCGGTGGCCATCTGGGCCAGCGCAGCTGGCAGATTGCCCGCGACGCTGTGGGCATCGGCCAGATAGAAGGCGGCATCGCCAACGGCGGCATTGCCGGCGCCGTAAAGACGGGCAAAGCTGCGTTGTGCCTGGCTGATTGCGGCCACCGCACCACGGCCGTCGCCGGAGGCGGTGCGAATGCGGCCTTCCAGGATCCGCGCGGCCGCCAAGGTGGGATGATCCCCTTCAAGCACTCTGGCATAGATGGCGTTGGCCCGGGCGATCAGCGGCTGGGCCTGTTCTGGCTGGCCGGCTTCAAATGCAGCATAAGCCCGGTTCTGCACCGCAGCGGCTGTGCGCAGATGGTTCGGACCGAAGCGATCAACCCTCAGGCGCTCGGCAATCTGGTAATCCAGGGCGGCACCGGCCAGATCGCGCAGCTTCATGCGGGAGCGCGCCGAATTGCCAAGCACCACTGCCCGTCGGTCGCGTTGATCGCCGGGCAGGGCGCGCAGGGCGGCATCAGCCGCACCAAGCGATTGCACGGCCGCGGCATAATCCCCCATCGCATGGGCCAGAAGACCACGCTTTTCGTCAATCTCGGCCGCAAGCGAGGGGTCGCGCTGGTTGCCGGCCGCAAGGCTGGCGGAGGCTGCGGTGATGAAGCCGGCCGCAGCCTTCGTGTCGTTGGCGCGGATCGCAGCGCCTGCGAGTTTCAGCAGCAGCGGGCCTCGGTCCGCGCTGCCGGCGGGCAGGCGGGCGAGGGCGCGTTGAAGATCGGCCACGCCTTCCCTGGGCAGGCCGAGGTTCAGATAAATCGCCCCGGTGGTGGCCAGCAGCCGGGCGCTCACAATCGGTTCTTCCGGCAATTCCACCGCCGCCCGCTTGCTGGCGCGTTCCAGGATGGTGAGCGCCGTGATGGATCGCGGATTTTCCGTCGCCGGGTTGGCGATTTCGAACGTGCCGATCAGGAAATCCAGGCTGCGCGTGGCCACCAGCTGCTGGCGCACCGCTTCGGCGCGCTGGATATTGGCATAGATGGCAAGGCCAATGGTAACGAGCGCGATGGCCAGCGAGCCGCCGGTGATGGCCAGCAGTTGCCGCTGGCGGCGGGCGGCGTCGCGCTGGGCGAGTTGATCGAGCTTCAGCCCGGTGATGCCGGCGATCAGCTTGAGCAGCGCCAGGCGCTTGCCGTCCTTGCCGTCGCGCAGATCCGCCGCAATGGGTTCGGCCGGCACGTCCGACAGGCTGCCATCTTCGGCCAACTTGAAGCGCAGCGCCGGCGGGAAACATTCACGCTCATCGCCGGTGTATGGCTCGCCGCCGATGATCAGGGGCAGCACGCTGGCTTCGCCGTGGGCGCGCTTGAAGGCGAGGATTTCCTCGTTCACCCACATGGATTTGGCCGAACGCGGGCTGCACAGCACGATCTGGAAGCGGGCGGCGGCCAATGCGGCGCGCAGTTCGCCGCCCAGATCGGCGCTGGCCGGCAGCTCATCCCGGTCGCGGAACACCGGGGGCAGCTTGGCCGGCACCGGGCCAAAGGGCGATTCCGTGCCCACCAGCGCGCGCGGCAGGGAAAAGGATTCCAGCGCCTTGTGCAGCCATTTGGCCACCGGCGTATCGGCGTGGCTGTAACTGATGAAGGCGCTATAGCGTTCGGTCATCGCGATCAGGCCGGATTGTCTTTGATGTGCGTTTCCAGATCGTCGAAAAACCGCTCCAGATTGTTGAGCACCATCATCTTGAATTCATAATTCACGTCCGGGCTGGCGCTTTCGATGATCGGGCTTTCATCCACCTTCTGGGCATAGGCCCTGGCGATGGTCTGCACATAATCCGGGGTCAGCTTGATCTCGCCCATCTTGTCCAGCATGCGCAGTTGCACGATCATGATCTGGCGCACCAGCATTTCCAGCGCGGTGATGCGCGACACCGTGGCCACGGCATCCAGTTCAACATCGGGATCCTCGCTCATGTCCGGCAGCATGCCCCAAGGCGCTGCGCGGCGCAAAGTCTGTTGCGGGCGGGCTCTGCTTGCGGCAGGCAGGCGGGATGCACCGCCAGCTTGATGCCCGCATTGAACGCTTCCCTGTGCGCGGTGCCTTCACCATATCGCGCGGCGCCAAAACCCATGTGGATGTGGTGGTGGCGCAGATCCGCGACGGGGATCATGTCGGGCGCGGTGAGGGCACGGCCATTTATTACAAGGGCGACAGCGCCGAATTGGCGCTGGCCGCCATCACCGGCTGTGCCGACGCGATTGCCGCGGGGGCATCGCGCGCCGATCTGCTCGCGCTGCTGCCGGCCGGGGCCGCGCGCAACGCACTGGATTGCGCACTGTGGGATCTGGAGGCCAAGCAGAGCGGCCAGCGCGTGTGGCAGCGCCTCGGCCTGCCGGTGCCGCAGCCGATGTTGACGGCCTATACCATCAGCCTGGGCGATATTGATGCGATGGTGGCCGCGGCGACGGCGGCACGCGGGCGCGAATTGTTGAAAATCAAGCTGGGCAGCAGCGATGGCCCGGATGGCGATGTGGCGCGCATGGCCGCCATCCACCGCGCCGCGCCCGATGCCAGGCTGATCGTCGATGCCAACGAAGCCTGGGGCGGCACCGATGTGGAGCGCACGCTGGCCCGGCTGGCGCCGCTGGGGGTGGAACTGGTGGAACAGCCGGTGCCGGTGGGCCGCGATGCCGAACTGGCTGGCGTGCGTGCCGCCGTGCCGATCTGCGCCGATGAAAGCTGCCAGGATCGCGCCAGCCTGGATGCCGTTGTGGGCCGTTACAGCTTCATCAACATCAAGCTGGACAAGGCCGGCGGCCTGACCGAGGCGCTGGCGCTGCGCCATGCCGCCGCCACCCGCGGGCTGGGGGTGATGACCGGGTGCATGTTGTGCACCAGCCTGGCCATCGCACCGGCGTTCATGGTGGCGATGCAGGGCTTGTTTGCCGATCTGGATGGCCCGCTGCTGATCGAAGACCGGCCGCATGGCCTGCGCTTTGCCGGCAGCGACGTGTATGCGCCAGAGGCTGTGCTGTGGGGATGATGGCAGTGGCCTTTGCCGCCGCGCGCCCTTATGCTGCAACGCAATGAACCGCCACGAAACCCTGCCCAACCGCCGGGCCATCATCGATCGCCGCCAATTGGCGGCTGATCTGGCGGTGGGCATGGCGCGGTTGGACGGGCTGCCGGCACGGCGGCGCCTGCTGGCCGACATGCTGCGCGGCGCATTGGTGAGTGGCCGGGCCGAAATTGCCCAGCGGCTGGAAGCCCAGCCCGGCAAGGGTCTGGAACTGGCGGCGGCGCAGAGTTTCCTGGTCGATCAGGTGCTGCGGCTGGCCTGCGACACGGTGGTGGGCAGTTTTTATCCGCTGGCCAATCCCACCCAATCCGAACGGCTGGCGCTGGTGGCGGTGGGCGGATATGGCCGTGGCCAGATGGCGCCGTTTTCGGATGTCGACCTGGTGTTCCTCACGCCGTGGAAGCAGACGCCGTGGGGTGAGCGGGTGATTGAAACCCTGCTCTATCTGCTGTGGGATCTGGGCCTGAAACTGGGCCACGCCACCCGCAGCCTGGATGACATGATGCGCATGGCCAAGGCAGACATGACGATCTGCACCGCCTTTCTGGAAGCCCGCTTCGTGTGGGGCGATCAGAAGCTGTTTGACGAAGCCGCCACCCGCTTCCGGCGTGAGGTGGTGCAGGGCACAACGCGGGCCTTCATCGCCGAAAAACTGGCCGAGCGCGAAGCCCGCCACCAGCGCATGGGCGACAGCCGCTATGTGGTGGAACCCAATCTGAAGGAAGGCAAGGGCGGCCTGCGCGACCTGCATGCCTTGTTCTGGATCGGCAAATATCTGCACCAGGTGAACAGCATCGCCGATCTGGTCGACAAGGGCCTGCTCACCGCCGACGAAATGCGCCAGTTCCGCCGCGCCGAAGGCTTCTTGTGGTCGGTCAGGATCATGCTGCACCACATCACCGGCCGCGCCGAAGAACGCCTCACCTTTGATGTCCAGCGCGAACTGGCGGTGCGCCTGCGCTATGCCAACCGCGAAAACATGAGCGCGGTGGAACGCTTCATGCGCCATTATTTCCTGATGGTGAAATCGGTGGGCGATCTCACCGGGCTGTTTCTGGCGCATCTGGATGAATCGACCGCGCGGCTCAGCTGGCTGCCCACGCTCACCCGCCGGCCGGCGCGGATGAAGGGCTTCACCCTGCGGCGCGGCCAGATCGGCTTGCCTTCGGATGATTTCTTCCAGGCCGATCCGGTGCGCCTGCTGGAAATCTTTGCCCTGGCCGATAGCGAGGGCCTGACCATCCACCCGCTCGCCATGCGCACGGCGGCGCGCGATGCCAATCTGATCGACGAACGGGTGCGGCGCGACAAGACCGCCAACGCGCTGTTCCTGGGCGTGCTCACCTCCCCACGCGATCCCGAAACCGTGCTGCGCTGGATGAACGAAGCCGGCGTGTTCGGCCGGTTCGTGCCAGATTTCGGCCGGGTCGTCGCGCAGATGCAATATGACATGTACCATCATTACACGGTGGACGAACACACGATCCGCGCCATTGGCCTTGTGGCCCGGATCGAGCGCGGCGATCTGAGGGCCGAACATGGCCTGTCGTCTGCGATCATCCACCAGCTCATCGATCGCCGCGTGCTGCATGTGGCGGTGCTGCTGCATGATATCGCCAAGGGGCGCGGCGGTGATCACAGCCTGCTGGGCGCCGATATCGCCCGCCGCCTGTGCCCGCGCTTTGGCCTGTCGGCGGCCGAAACCGAAACCGTGGCCTGGCTGGTGGAATTTCACCTGTTGATGAGCCGCACCGCCTTCAAGCGCGATCTGGCCGATTTCAAGACCATCCTGGATTTTGCCGCCGCGGTGGCCAGCCCGGAACGGCTGCGCCTGTTGCTGCTGCTCACTGTGGTGGACATTCGCGCCGTTGGCCCCGGCGTGTGGAACGGCTGGAAGGCGCAATTGCTGCGCGAGCTGTATGAAGCGGCCGAAGAGGTGCTGCGCCTGGGCCACAAGCAGAGCGGCCGCGCCACTCGCATCGCCGGCAAGCAGGCCGCGCTCAAGGCGGCGCTGGCCTGGCCGGATGAGCGCTTTGCCGCTTATGCCCGCCGCTTTGCCGACAGCTATTGGGTGGCCGAACCGCATGATGTGCTGGTGGCCAATGCCGCGCTGGCCGACAGCGCTGATGACGATGGGGCCGGGGTGCCGCTGGCAATTTCCTGCACGCCCGACCCGGCCAGCGGCACCACCCTGGTCGCCATCTATGCCGCCGATCACCCCGGCCTGTTCTATCGCATCGCCGGCGCCATTTCGCTCGCCGGTGGCAATATCTTTGATGCCCGCATCCACACCACCCGCGATGGCATGGCGCTGGACAACTTTGTCGTGCTCGATCCCCTGGGCCAGCCCTTTGCCGAGCCGTCGCAACTGGGCCGGTTGAAGCGCAGCATCGAAGATGTGCTCACCGGCCGCATCCGCCTGGCCGACAAGCTGGCCGCCCGCCCGCTGGCCCGCCGCCGGGCCGAAATGTTCCGGGTGGAACCGCGTGTGCTGATCGATAACAAGGCCAGCAACCGCTATACGGTGATCGAGGTCAACGCCGCTGACCGGCCGGCGCTGCTGTTTTCCCTCACCAACGGCCTGTTCCAGAACCGCCTGACCATCCACAGCGCCCACATCGCCACCTATGGCGAAAAGGCCACCGACACATTTTACGTGACCGATCTCACCGGCGCCAAGATCGACAATCCGGCACGGCTGAAGACCATTGAAAAGCGCCTGCTGGCGATCGCCGCCACCGCCAGCCCCAAGGTGGAGACATTGGTGGAGCTGGGCGCGGAAGCGGCCGAGTGATGTAAGGAATTTATGCATGTATAGACAAAATACCTAAACAGCCATAAATCGCTTACATGGATCCCAGAACAAATCCATATGCGCCCGGTGCCGGCACTCGGCCGCCGGAACTCGCCGGTCGAGACGCCGTGATCGAGCGTGTGGAAATTGCGCTTGACCGGCATCGCGCCGGCCGGTCCGCCCGTCATCATCTTCTCATTGGACTGCGGGGGGTTGGAAAGACCGTCCTGCTCGACGAGCTCGCGCGGCGGGCCGAGGCAAATGGCTTTGCCACGGTGCGGCTGGAGGCGCCGGAAGGCCGGGCCTTGCCCTCGCTGATCGTGCCGGCACTGCGGTCGGCCCTGTTGCGGCTTGATCGCGGTCAGGCAGCGAAAACCCGCGCCAAGCAGGCGCTGTCGGCGCTGCGCAACTTTGCGGCCGCCTTCAAGCTGGAAATGGGTGAAATCTCGGTTGGCATCGAAGCCGCCGAGCCGGGCACGGCTGACAGCGGCGACCTTGATACCGATCTGGGCGACCTGTTGTCTCTGGTGGGTGAGGCAGCGCAGGAGCGGGGCACCGCCCTGGCCCTGTTCATCGACGAACTGCAATATGTGCCGCAATCTGATATGGAGGCGCTGATCACCGCACTGCACCGCACCGGCCAGCTGCAGCGTCCGGTCGCCATGGTCGGTGCCGGCTTGCCGCAGCTTTACGGCCAGTTGGGCCGTGCAAAATCCTATTCGGAACGGCTCTTCCTGTTCGAGGACATTGGCTCTCTGGACGATGCCGCTGCATCGCGGGCGCTGGTGGTGCCCGCCGGGCGCGAGGCCGTGCTGTACAATGATGATGCCTTGGCGCGGCTGCTGTCCGTCACACACCGTTATCCTTATTTCCTGCAACAATGGGGTTCGCAGGTGTGGAACCTTGCCGCTGCATCGCCGATCATGCTGGCCGATGTGGATGGCGCAACGCCAATCGCGGTTGCCGAACTTGATGCCAGCTTCTTCCGCGTCCGCTTTGACCGTCTCACGCCGCGTGAAAAGCAATATGCGCGCGCGATGGCCGAACTCGGCGACGGGGCGCAAAAATCGGGTGACGTTGCCGCCATGCTGAAACGCACAACGGCGCAGTGCGGCCCTGTGCGCGATAGCCTGATCCGCAAGGGCATGGTTTACAGCAGCGAGCATGGCCTGTTGGCATTCACAGTGCCGCTGTTTGCCGATTTCATGCGACGGGCCATCCCGGAATTGACGCTGGATTGATTGGAAGACGCCGATGACCAAGCCGACAGTGAACGACTGGGCCGCGATGGCCGCCAAGGAAGTGAAGGGGCAGAGCCTCGATTGGCACACCCCCGAAGGCTTCACGGTCAAGCCGCTCTACACGGCGGAAGACACCGAAGGCTGGGACCCGGGCCTGCCCGGCTTTGCGCCGTTCACCCGCGGGGTGCGCGCCTCCATGTATGCCGGGCGGCCATGGACGGTCAGGCAATATGCCGGCTTCTCCACCGC
>CAZHTW010000022.1:0-26143 GCA_964535865.1 uncultured Sandarakinorhabdus sp.
CCCCGGCGCTGTGGTTGCCGGTGATGTTCTTCGTGCTGGCCGCCGCGCTGTTTCCCTTTGCGGTGGGGCCGGATGCCCGGCTGTTGGCCCGCATCGCGCCGGGCATCATCTGGGTGTCGGCGCTGCTGGCCAGCCTGTTGCCGGTGGAAACATTGCTGGCCCCCGACGTGGAGGATGGCAGCATCGATCAACTGATCGCGCGCGGCATTGCGCTGGAACTGGTGTGCGCCGCCCGGATTGCGGCGCATTGGCTGGGCTTTGCCGTGCCGTTGCTGGCGGCGCTGCCGGTGGCGGGCGTGCTGCTGGGGCTGGATGCCGAAACGGGCAAGCGGTTGGGGCTGGCACTGCTGCTGGGCACGCCAGCGCTGGCCAGCCTGGCCGTGGTGGCCGCCGCGCTGACGGCCGGGTTGAAGGGCGGCGGCGCGCTGGCCGGGCTGATCGTGTTGCCGCTGGCCTTGCCGGTGCTGATCTTTGGGGTGGGCAGCGATGTCGCCGGTGCGTTCCGCCTGCTGGGCGCGGCCAGCCTGGTGGCGCTGGCCGTGGGGCCGTTTGCGGCAGCGGCGGCCCTGAAGCCGGAGTGAAGCGGGGCCATTGCGGGTCAAGATGACGTTATGGTAACCAAAGTGCGAAGTTCAACCACAGGAGCTGCGATGATTCGCCTGATGTCCATCGCCAGCCTGGTGGCAACCGCCTTGATGACCACGGCCTGCGATATTCCCAAGAATGAGGAACAGCCGACCAGGGAGCCGCAATATGGCAAACCGCCGGCACCGGGCAGCTCGTTCACCGATCTGCCGCCGCTGGAACCGCCAGAGCCTGAGCCGAGCAAGCCTGAGCCCCAACCCTGAGCCAGCGGTTCAGAACGGCCCGTTCAGCTCCACGATGGCGCGGTTGAGCACGGCGGCAAAGCTGACCCAGGCCCAATAGGGCAGCAACAGCAGCGACGCTGGGCGCGAGATGCGCCACAGCACGACGATCAGCGCGGCAATGCTGCTCCACAATATGCCCACTTCCAGCGCGGCATAATCGGGCCGGTGGAGGCGGAAGAACAGGAAGCTCCACAACAGGTTGAGGAAGCCGTTCAGGGCAAACAGGCCGATGATGGCCTCGAACGCCCCGGTGCTGCGCGCCGCCAGCCAGGCAGTGGTGCCGGAAAATGTGCACAGGGCGAAAATGACGGTCCACGCCGGGCCGAACAGCCAGATCGGCGGGGCCCATTCCGGCTGTTTCAGCGCCTGATACCAGGGGCCGATATCGGTGATGGTGGCGCCAACGGCCGCGGTGAAGCTGGCCGCCACCGCTGCAATCACAGCGGGCAACACCCAGGCTTTTTCCGACAAACGCGCCATCATGCCTCCCCTTTTGCCAGGGCGGCGCGGGGCTTCAGACCTGCGCGCGCTTGCCGGCGGTTTTGCCTTCGCGGATGCCGCCCCCCGTGAGGATGCCCGTCACCAGCTGCACCGAGTCTTTCAGGAAGATGCGGACATGGGCAAGCGGTTTCCGCCGCACCAGTTCCTTGTTCATATAGGCTTCCCAGGTCAATTCCTGGATATCCTTGTCCATGCACAGCTTGACGAACTTTTCGCGCATCGTGTCGCTGCGATACCACCACCATTGCATGATGCCGAGCACGGTGAACACGGTGCCATGGCCCTTCAGGAAGCGCTTGCGCGCCAGTGCCAGCCGGGCCGGATCGCCGCTGGTCACCGCTTCGGCGGCGGCCTTGGCGGCTTCGCGGCCGGCGGTCATGGCATAGAAAATGCCCTCTCCGCTGGCCGGCGCCACGCAGCCGGCGGCATCGCCGGCAACCACCACATCCTTGCCATTGTCCCATTTCTTGCGCGGGCGCAGCGGAATGGGCGCGCCTTCGACGCGGACAGTCTTGCAGGTGGCTTCGTCCATGCCCAGTTCGTCGCGCAGCTTCGCCACGGCCTTGCGCAGTTCAAACCCCTGCACGGCGCTGCCGGTGCCAATGCTCGTCTTGTTGCCATGCGGGAACACCCAGGCATAGAAATCCGGGCTGTGCTTGCCCTGGTAAAACACGTCGCAGCGATTGCCTTCAAAGCCCTTGAAGCCTTCCGGCGGGCTTTCCACCACCTCGTGATAGGCGGCGACGAACGGCAGTTTCTCATCGGGCAGGGCGGCGCGGGCCACGCTGCTGTTGCAGCCATCACAGCCGATCAGCATTTTCGTGCGCACCTTGACGGGATCAGACCCGCGGGCCGCGCCCTTGGGGCGATAGCTGATGATGGCGGTGCCATCGGCATCACGTTCCAGTGCCTCGAACGTCCCGTCGCGGCGGTCTGCCCCATTCTTCGCGGCGCGGGCGCGCAGCCATTCATCGAACACATCGCGATCGACCATGCCAACCCAGCCGCCCTCGCCCACCGGCATGTCAACCTTGTTGTCGGCCGGGCTGATCATGCGGGCGCTGTTGGCGGTGGTGCACAACAGATCAAGCGGCACATCGAAATCCTTGAGCAGCCGCGGCGGCACCGCGCCGCCGCACGGCTTGATGCGGCCCATCCGGTCGAGCAGCATCACCTTGAAGCCCTGAACTGCCAGATCATTGGCCGCGGTTGCGCCCGATGGCCCGCCGCCAACCACCACCATGTCAAACATCTCGGTCATGCCAATGCCTCCTGCGTTGCAGGCCTGCCCGCCTGTTGTCCCATCTGATCGTTCAATTTCAAGGCGATAGCCGCCGCAATCAGGAACATGCCAGCTTCGGCGGCAAACACCAGCGCAAAGGCCTGGCCGGTATCGGCCAGCGCGCCGCGCAAGCCGTCGACCGCCAGTGCGCCAACAAAGCCGCCGATGCCGAAGGCCGCCGCCTGGGATGCCCCCCACAGGCCCATGCGAATGCCTTCATGGCCCGGGCCGCCGCGCCCGGCCAGTTCCAGCATCGAACCGATCGCGGCCACGGCAAACATGCCGTTGGCAAAGCCCAGCACCACCACATTCAGGCTGAGCGGCCAGCCCGGCCCGGCCTGCGCCGCCATGGCCAGCGCCGCCAGCGCCAGAGCCGACGCGAAACAGCCGGTCACGATCCAGCGTTTCAGCTTCAGGCCCGCCTTGCCGCCAAAGGCGTGGCCGCCAACACCAACCAGGATCATGCCGGCCAGCACGCCGCCATTCTGCGCGCCGGACAGGCTGGTCGATTGGCCCGGCGTCATGCGGAACACCAGCCCGGCAAAGGGTTCCAGGATCAGATCCTGCATGGAATAGGCCAGCATGGAGAAGAACACGAAAAAGCTGAACAGGCGGGTGAGCGGATCGGCCCAGATGCCGCGCAGGGCCTGGCCAAAGGGCGCGCTGTCCCGCTGTTCGATGGCAGCCGGCGCGGTTTCCACGCCCCACACCGCCAGGCAGGCGACCACAAAGGCCATGGTCACCACCCCGGCCGCCACCAGCAGCAGCCGCTGCGGCGAGAAGGGATCGAGCAGCTGGCCCGCCGTGACGGCTGAAATCACGATGCCGGCAATCATCATGATCCAGGTGAGGCTGGCCGCGGCTGGCCGGCGGCTTTCCACCGTGCGGCTGGCCAGCAGGGCCAGCAACGACGTTCCCGATGCGCCGACGCCAATGCCGATCATGGCATAGGCCAGCACCAGCGCCGCCAGCACCGGCCAGAACGGCCCGGACAGCTCCGTGGTGGCAAAGGTGGCCAGCAGGCCGCCGCCGCCCAGCACGGCCATGCCGCCGATGATCCACGGCGTGCGCCGCCAGCCGGCATCGCTGCCATGGCCCCATTTCGGCCGCGACAGTTGCACGCCATAGTGAAAGGCCACCAGCCCGGCCGGCAAGGCGGCGGCCGTGGCATATTCCACCACCATGATGCGGTTGAGCAGACTGGAAGCCAGCATGACGATGGCGCCCAGCGCGCTTTGCACCAGGCCCAGCCGGGCGATGCCGGCCCAGCTGAGAAACTGCGGCTGGCTCACACGATCACCGACAAGCCAAAGGCGGCGGTGAGCATGCCCAGCACATAGAGGGTGGTGCCGGTGGCGTTGTAGAAGGGCGCATTGGCGGCCGGCGCGGCCAGCACCCGCTGCATCAGCACCACCTGCATGGCGAGGGAAAAGGCCACCATCGCCGACGGCCAGTGGAGGCCCCAGCGGGCCAGCAGGATGATCACCACCACCTGCGGCAATGCCATCGTCCAGC
The DNA here is from genome assembly GCA_964535865.1 of uncultured Sandarakinorhabdus sp. Classification (GTDB taxonomy): domain Bacteria; phylum Pseudomonadota; class Alphaproteobacteria; order Sphingomonadales; family Sphingomonadaceae; genus Sandarakinorhabdus. The sequence goes on from CAZHTW010000022.1 coordinate 4,168, forward strand.
AGGCGACTTCGGCGGCGTTGCGCTCACCCAGTTGCACCGGCAGGCTGTTGACGCCGGATTGGGCATCGCCCTTCACCGCCTTGAAATCATTCAGCACCATGATGCCGTGGGCACCCAGCGAATAGAGGCACAACACCCAGATGATGCGCGAATCCGGCATGCCGCCGGCCATCACGGCGGCACCGGTGAACCAGCTGACGCCTTCATAGGCAAATGCGCACACGAACGGCCCCGTCCAGCCATCGGCCTTGAAGCGCAGCGGCGGTGCCGAATAGGCCCAGGCCAAGGCCACGCCGACGATGGTGGCAACGCCCACCACCGGGCCGATGAGAAAGCCCACCGCCAGCCCGATGATGCTGCCCAAAATGGCGATATACAGGCCCCAGCGGCCAGGGATGCGGCCCGACGGGATCGGGCGTTGCGGTTCGTTGATGGCATCAACGTGGCGATCGAACCAATCGTTGATGGCCTGGCTGTTGCCGCACACCAGCGGCCCGGCCAGCAGCATGCCGGCAATCAGGAAACCGATGCGATCGCTCATCGGCACGCCCGACGAGACCACCCCGCACATGAAAGCCCACATTGGCGGGAACCAGGTGACGGGCTTGAGCAGTTCCAGCACGGCGCGCGGGCTGGGCAGGCCGGAACCTGAAGCGAGCGCCCGGTCAGCGTGCGGAGGGGGAACATGTTGCATGGAGGCAAACTAGTCCCGCCGCCACGAAGGCGTCAACGCCGCGAGGCACTTGGCCGGCGCAGCGCCACCTTTTGCCGCGTGCGACACGGCCGCAACGGCAATCAGCCGTTGTCGTTGCTGCTGTCGCTGTCGCCCAGATTGCCCAAGCCGTGCCGGTGCAGCTTGGAATAAAGGCTCTGGCGCGAGAGGCCGAGGATTTCGGCGGCCGAGGCGCGGTTGTCGTCGGTGTAGTTCAGCGCCGCCTCGATGCAGAGCCGCTCGATCAGATCGGTCGATTCGCGCACAATGTCTTTCAGGGAGACGCGGCCAACCAGATCGGTGAGCTGGCTCATCGGCAGCGAGGCGCCGGCCGGCTGGCTGGCATCACGCGCCAACGGGCGGATGGCAAAGCCATGGCGCAGGCTGCCGAGCTCGGCCGAGGACACGGCGGACACTTCAACCGGCTCGCCCTCGCTGGACGCCGGATCGCCGGTGCCCGGCCGCAGGATGGTGGCAAAGCCGCGCACGGCGCCATGATCGCGCAGCGCGGTGGTGAGCACCCCCAGATCAATGCCCGGCCGGCCGAGATAGCGGCTGACCGGCTGGCCGGCGAGATCGGCCGGGCGGGCCAGCCCGACCAGATCAAGGAAAGCACCATTGCCGGCGATGATATCGAAATTGTCATCGGTCAGCACGAAGGGATCGGGCATGCGTTCCATGGCAGCGGTCAGCGGTTCGCCAGCGGCCGGCGCGGCCAGATCGAGCGGGGCCAGGCGAATCAGCAGGCGATTGTCGCGATCCTGGCGGAACAGGCTGGCACTCATGGCAAAGGCCTGGCCGCTGGCCAGGCGCAGCCGGGCCGGGTGGCGCTGTTCCGTCACGGTGAGAGCGCCCAACGCGGCGATGGTGCCATCGTGATCATCGGCATGCACCAGCGCGGCGAAGTTGAGGCCATCCAGCGCGTGCGCCGAAAGGCCGGTGGCCCGCCGGGCCGCGGCATTGGCCTCCAGCACAGAGCGGCTGGCGGCATCGATGATGAAGATCGGTTCGGCGGCGGTGTCGAACAGCAGGCGGTGGCGGGTTTCCATCTGGCGCAGGCGCATCGAATCGCGCTCCATCGCCTGTTGGGCACGCACCAGCCGCTGTTGCAGGCTGGCAGCCACACGCTGATCGCGGGCAATGGCCAGGCGGCGGCCGCCGGGCAGCGGCAGGGTCAGCCATTTCAGCGGCAGGTCACCGCTGGCGCCGACATGATTGGCCTCGCGCCAGCGCGGCGCGATGGCATCGTTCATCAGCCCGTCGATCTTGCCCAGGCTGTCGGGCAGGGCCGTTTCGCGCCAATCATCGCCCTGCCAATCCGCCACGTCGGCCGGTTCAATGTCACCACTGCCCACATGCACCTGATCGATGCGGCCGGCCGCACTGATCACCAGAACCAGATCGGCGGCGGCCAGCAGGGCCGCCAGCGCACTGTCGGGCCGGCCGGCGACCAGGGCCGACAGGTCGATCACACCATCGCTGGGCAGCGCGCTGATATTGCTGGTCGTTCGTGCATCCATGAATTTTTGCTCCGGCCCCCTGTTGCCGCTTTGCCGTTGTGTTTCAATTCAACCGGTTCTGCCGATGCGGGCCGATGGCATGTCCCTGCCATTGATACGCTCCACCACGACCAGCTGTTGCATCACCCACCCATTTCCATCGCCGCCCGCGCCGGGATCTGCCCGGCCAGCGCCTGTTCCGCCAGCGCCACCGCCTGCGCGGCGTCGCTGGCCGCCGCATCGGCGCCCACACGCCGGGCAATCGCCGCATCGCCGGCCACCGCGGGACCACCCACCAGAATCAGCACCGGCCGGCCGGCGACCCGACGCAAAGCCGCAATGGTGCGCGGCAGCGCGGCCAGCACGCGATCGCTGCCAACCGAAAGCCCGATCACGTCGAACGCCAACCGCCCCACCAGTTGCACCAGCGCATCCTCATCCAGCGCCGCACCCGACTGCGTGGCCCAGCCGGCCCGGCGGAAGGCATCTTCCACCATCATGGCGCCCAGCACATGCTGCTCACCGGGAGCCGGCAGGATCAAGGCATGGCGCTGCAGGGCTGAAGGCGCCGCTGCCCCCGGCGTGTGCGCCGCCAGCATGTGCATCACCGTCTGGCAACGCCACAATCCCATGCTGACATCAACAAAATCAATATCATCGGTCAACCACCATTCCCCGAGCAGTCGGGCGGCCGGGGCAATCAACTGCTCCATCAGATCATGAGACTCGTGGCCGGCTGCATGCAGGGCCGCCACATCGTCCATCACCGACACGCTGTTTTCATCCAGCAGGGCACGGGCCAGGCGGGGAACCAGAACCGGCTGCAACTGCGGTGCGCCGGCCGGCTGCGGGCCGTGGCCGGCCAACAGGCGCGGAATGATATCGGCTTCGATCAGCCGGGCCAGCGCATCCCGATCAGGCGCAACGGCGGGCCTGCCGCCAAAGGCAGCCTGGCGGGCACGCTTCCAGCCTTTCGTGGCGGCGATCGTCGCATCCGCCACCATGTCCATCATGGACGTCATCACCAACCTCCGCCGCCCGCGGGCCGCGGCTCCCAACAATGCCGAGCGCCGGCGGGGGGGCCGGATGTCGCGACATCTTGGCGCGGATGCTATGGCAGGTTTCGGCACATGGCAACCATGGCGGCGCCCTTCCACGCACTATTCACAGCCGCGTTGCTGCGCTGCAACGCGGCTGCAGCCGGCGGACCATTGTGACAGGCCAGGCTGACAGTCGCCATGCAATCGCGGTTGACACTAAGGGGTGTAGTGATAGGAAATTGCATCATTGTTTGAGGGGTTGAGGGTTTTGGCGGGGTCCGTTTCAGATGCTGCGTCGGCAACCGGCCAGCGGCCGTTGTACACGCCGGAAGAGCGGGTGCGGCGCGACACGTCGAAGTGGACGCTGGTCCAGGGCCTGTTGGCGCCCGTGCAGTTCCTGATCTTTGGTGTCAGCCTTTATCTGGTGATTGATTATCTGAACACCGGCAACAATTACCAATGGGCCGTCTGGTCTGTCGTGGTCAAAACGCTGGCGCTTTATACCATCATGATCACCGGCGCGATCTGGGAAAAGGTCGTGTTCGGCCAATATCTGTTCCACGAAAGCTTTTTCTGGGAAGATGTGTTCTCGATGCTGGTGATCGTGCTGCACAGTCTCTACCTGTTCGGGCTGTTCACGGGCATTGCCGATGATGGCGTGTTGTTTGCCACCGCGCTCGCCGCTTATGTCGCTTATGTGATCAATGCCGCGCAGTTCGTGTGGAAATTGCGCCAGGCGCGGCTGTCTTCGCAGCCGGCCAAAGCGGCGGCCGACTCAGTCGAAGCGCCGTTGATGCAGGCAGCGGCATGAGCGCCGGCCCCGCCTCCGGCTGTGATGCGCCTCCGGTGGGCATCGATGGCATATTGCGCGAACGCGGCCAGCGCGAGGTGTTCTGTGGGCTCACCGGCATCATCTGGCTGCACCGCAAGATCCAGGATGCGTTTTTCCTGGTGGTTGGCAGCCGCACCTGCGCCCATCTGCTGCAGTCGGCAGCCGGCGTGATGGTGTTTGCCGAACCGCGCTTTGGCACCGCCATCATCGAGGAAAAGGATCTTGCCGGCCTGGCGGATGCCAATGAGGAGCTGGACCGGGTGGTGACCCGCCTGCTCGCCCGCCGGCCCGACATCCGCATGTTGTTCCTGGTTGGCTCCTGCCCGTCGGAGGTGATCAAGCTGGACCTGAGCCGCGCGGCGCAGCGGTTGAACCAGCGCTTCAGCGATTGCCACGTGCTCAGCTATAGCGGCAGCGGCATCGAAACGACGTTCACCCAGGGCGAGGATGCCTGCCTGGCGGCGCTGGTGCCCGATCTGCCCTTCACCGATGCGCACCAGTTGATGGTGGTGGGCAGCCTGCCCGATGTGGTCGAAGACCAGTTTCTGCGGCTGTTCGCCGATCTGGGCATCGAACGGGTGGTCAGCCTGCCGGCGCGGCGATCGCGCCAGATGCCGGCGGTGGGGCCGAACACGCGTTATCTGCTGGCCCAGCCGTTTCTGGCCGAAACCGGCGTGGCGCTGGAAAAGCGCGGCGCGGTGCATCTGCCGGCGCTGTTCCCCTTTGGCGCCGAAGGCACGACCGCCTGGCTGCACGCCGCAGCGCAAGCCTTTGGCGTGGCCGAGGACCGGTTCGAGATTGTCACCCGGCCGCCGCGCGAACGCGCCCGCAAGGCGCTGGCCGCCCACCGCACCGCACTCACCGGCAAGAGCATCTTCTTCCTGCCCGACAGCCAGCTGGAAGTGCCGCTGGCGCGCTTCCTGGCCGGGGAACTGGGCATGCGCCTGGTGGAAGTGGGCACGCCCTATCTGCACAAGGGCCATCTGATCGATGAACTGGCCGCGCTGCCGCCGGGCACGCTGATTTCCGAAGGCCAGGATGTGGAAAAGCAGCTGGACCGGGTGCAGGCCAGCCGGCCTGACCTGACCGTGTGCGGGCTGGGCCTGGCCAACCCGCTGGAACGCACCGGGCTGTCGACCAAATGGGCGATCGAACTCGTGTTCTCGCCCATCCATGGCTATGAACAGGCAGGCGACCTGGCCGAGCTGTTTGCCCGGCCGCTCAACCGCCGCGATGTGTTGAGGGTGTAGGCCGTGCAGCTTACCGTCTGGACCTATGAAGGGCCGCCCCATGTGGGGGCGATGCGGGTGGCGACCGGCATGACCGGCCTGCATTATGTGCTGCATGCGCCGCAGGGCGACACCTATGCCGATCTGCTGTTCACCATGATCGAACGGCGCGATCATCGCCCGCCCGTGACCTACACCACCTTCCAGGCCCGCGATCTGGGCAAGGACACCGCCGAACTGTTCATGACCGCGGCGCGCGACGCCTATGAACGCTTCAAGCCGCAGGCGATGATCGTGGGCGCCAGCTGCACCGCCGAGTTGATCCAGGATGATCCGGCCGGCCTGGCCGAGACCATGGGTCTGGGCTGCCCGGTGATCCCGCTGGAACTGCCGAGTTACAGCCGCAAGGAAAATTGGGGCGCATCCGAAACCTTTTACCAGCTGGTGCGCGGGCTGGCCGACAAGACGCGCCGACCGCTGCCGGCCGTGGGCGAAGCCGGACCGCGCCGGCCGCGCGCCAATCTGCTGGGGCCAACCGCGCTGGGCTTCCGCCATCGCGACGATGTGGTGGAAATCACCCGCTTGCTGGGCCAGCTGGGTATTGATGTGCATGTGGCCGCCCCGATGGGCGCCACGCCGGCCGATCTGGTGCGGTTGGGCGAAGCGGATTTCAACATCTGCCTTTATCCCGAAATCGCCGCCCAGGCGTGCGCCTGGCTGGAGCGCACCTTCCGCCAGAAAACGGTGAAAACCGTGCCGATCGGCGTGAATGCCACCCGCGAATTCGTCGCCGAAGTGTGTGAAGCAGCCGGCGTGATGATGCCGGCCGCGGTGGACCAGGGCCGCATGGGCTGGTGGTCGCGATCGGTGGATTCCACCTATCTGACCGGCAAACGCGTCTTCATCTTTGGCGATGGCACCCATGCCGTGGCCGCCGCGCGTGTGGCGAGTGAGGAACTGGGCTTCAAGGTGGTCGGCCTTGGCTGTTACAATCGCGAATTCGCCCGCGAGATCCGCGCGGCGGCGGAAAAATATGGCGTCGAACCTTTGATCACCGATGATTATCTGGTGGTGGAAGATGCCATTGCCGCGGCCGCGCCGGAACTGGTGCTGGGCACCCAGATGGAACGCCATATCGCCAAACGGCTGCGGCTGCCCTGCGCAGTGATTTCGGCCCCGGTGCATGTGCAGGATTTCCCGGCGCGCTACAGCCCGCAAATGGGCTTTGAAGGCGCCAACGTGTTGTTCGACACCTGGGTGCACCCGCTGGTGATGGGGCTGGAGGAGCATCTGCTCACCATGTTCCGCGACGATTTCGAGTTTTCCGATGCCGCCGGGCCCAGCCATCTTGGCCATGCGTCTGCAGCAGCACATGCGCCGGCCGCCGTGGCCGAAGCGGCCCCGGTGGCGGCGGAAACCAACCCTGCGCCCGCCGCATCCGGGCGCGACAATCAGGCCAGTGCGACAAAACAGCCCAGCGGCTGGACTGACGAAGCACTTGCCGAACTGGGCAAAATCCCGTTCTTTGTGCGGGGGAAGGCCCGTCGCAACACGGAACGCTATGCCGCAGAGCATGGCGTTGATAGCATCACCCGCGAGACGTTGTACGAGGCCAAAGCCCATTATGCGCGCTGACACCCCGCCTTCCAAGCAGGACCGGCCCGATCAATGCCATGTGGTGATTGTCACGCTCGACAATCATCTGTCCGGCTCGATCGATCGCGCCCGCGTGCGCTTCCAGAAAGCCGGCCTGCCGGTGTCCATCGGGTTCCACGCGGCGGCGGATTGGGACAAGCCGGGCAAGCTGGAGGCAACACGCGCCGACATCGCCCGGGCTGATATCGTTCTGGTGACCATGCTGTTCCTGGATGAACAGATCCGCATGATCAAGGATGCGCTCACGGCGCGCCGCGAAGACTGCGACGCGATGGTCTGCCTGATGAGCCAGTCTGACGTCGTGAAGATGACGCGGATGGGCGATTACCGCATGGATGCGCCGCCCAAGGGCCCGCTGGGATGGCTGAAGAAGCTGCGCGGCACGTCGAAGGATGGCGCGCCAAACAGTGGCGCGGCGCAACTGGCGGTGCTGCGCCGCCTGCCCAAGCTGTTGAAGTTCGTGCCCGGCACGGCGCAGGATGTGCGTGCCTATTTCCTCACCCTGCAATATTGGCTGGCCGGCAGCGACGACAACGCCTTCCAGATGATTTCGGCGCTGGTCGATCGCTATGCCGCCGGGCCGCGCAAGGGCCTGCGTGGGCGTGCCAAGGTCGAAGCGCCGCAGGAATATCCGGAAGTTGGTGTTTATCACCCCGATCTGAACAACGGTGCCCTTGGGCGCATGTCGGAGAAATTGTCTGACCTGCCGTGGAAGAAGGACGCGATTGGCACCGTGGGCGTGCTGATGTTGCGGTCCTATGTGCTGGGCAAGGATGCCAATCATTATGATGGTGTGATCCGGGCGCTGGAAGCCCGCGGCCTCAACGTGATTCCGGCCTTTGCCGGCGGTCTTGACCAGCGCCCGGCAATCGAGACGCTGATGATGCAGGATGGCAAGGCGACCGTCGATGCCGTCATCAATCTCACCGGCTTCAGCCTGGTCGGCGGCCCGGCCTATTCCGATGCAAAATCGGCCGAGGAAATCCTCACCAAGCTGGACCGGCCCTATATCTCCGCCCACCCGGTGGAGTTCCAGACGCTGCAGCAATGGGGCGCCAACCGCCAGGGCCTGTTGCCGCTGGAAGCCACGATCATGATCGCCATTCCGGAGCTGGATGGCGGCACCCAGCCGATGGTGTTCGGCGGCCGCAGCGATGCCGGCGGCGAAGCCTGCACCGGCTGTTCGCGGGCCTGCACCTGGGCCCCATCTGATGGCGTGCGCGCCATGCAAAGCTGCCCGGAACGCGCCGAGGCGCTGGCCGACAAGATGGTGAAGATGGTGCAATTGCGCCGTGCCGCCAACAAGGATCGCAAACTGGCGGTGGTGCTGTTCAACTTCCCGCCCAATGGCGGCGCTGCCGGCACGGCGCAGTTCCTGGCCGTGTTCGATTCGCTGCACCGCACACTGATCCGCCTCAAGGCCGAAGGCTATGATGTGGAGGTGCCGGAAAACAGCGACGAAATCCGCCGCCGGGTGATCGAAGGCAATGCCATGCAATATGGCCAGGAAGCCAATGTGCACGCCTTCGTGCCGGCCGATACCATCGTGGCGACCGAGCCTTATCTCGCCGAGATTGAACAGGAATGGGGCCCGGCGCCGGGCAAGTTCCAGTCTGACGGCAAGAATGTGCTGATCACCGGCGCGCAGTTCGGCAATGTCTTTGTCGGCATCCAGCCGGCCAACGGCTATGAAAGCGATCCGATGCGGTTGCTGTTTGATGGCCGCTTTGCCCCCACCCATGCCTTCATGGCGTTTTACCGCTGGATCCGGAATGATTTCGGCGCCCATGCCGTGATCCACTGGGGCACGCACGGCAGCCTGGAATTCATGCCCGGCAAGCAGACCGGCATGACGATGAGCTGCTGGCCGGAGCGCATCATCCAGGATCTGCCCAATATCTATCTCTATGCCGCCAACAACCCATCCGAAGGCGTGCTGGCCAAGCGGCGTTCAGGCGCAACCCTGGTGTCCTATCTCACCCCGGCGCTGACCAATTCCGGCCTGTACAAGGGGCTTTCCGACATCAAGGCAAGCGTGGACCGCTGGCGCTCGACCGAGCCGGGCAGCCCGGACTTGGCCGGCCTGGAAGAAATCATCCGCGAACAGGCCGAAGCCATGGATCTGGATGGCAGCGATGTCTCCAAGCTCGCCGCCAAGCTGTATGAGATCGAACAGGAGCTGATCCCGCAGGGCCTGCACGTGTTTGGCGATGCCGAAGCCGAAGATGCACGGATCGACATGCTGATCGCGGTGGCCCAGGCGCGCGGCGAAGTGATCGACCGCGACACGGTGGAAAAGCTGATCAAGGGCCGCATCGCGCCCAACACGGCAACGTTGCGCGAACTGGCCAGCATCAATGCCGCCCTGTCGGTGAACCACGAGATGGACGGGCTGATCCGCGCCATTGATGGCCGCTATGTGCCGCCGGTGGCTGGCGGTGACATATTGCGCGACCCGGAAATCCTGCCGACCGGCCGCAATATCCACGGCTTTGATCCGTTCCGCCTGCCGTCGGCCTTTGCCTGCAAGGATGGCACGGCCCAGGCCCAACGCATCCTCGATCGCGCCACAGAGGATGCCGGCAAGCTGCCGGAGACCGTGGCCATGGTGCTGTGGGGCACCGACAATCTGAAGAGCGAGGGTGCGCAGGTTGCGCAGGCCATGGCGCTGATGGGCGCCCGCCCACGCTTTGACAGTTACAACCGCCTGTCCGGTGCGGAGCTGATCCCGCTGGAGCAACTGGGCCGGCCGCGCATCGATGTGCTGATCACCATGTCGGGCGTGTTTCGCGATCTGCTGCCGCTGCAGACCAAGATGATGGCCGAAGCCGCGCTGCTGGCGTCCGAAGCCGATGAACCGCTGGAGATGAACTTCATCCGCAAGCACAGCCTGGCCTATCTTGAGGAGCATGGCTGTGACATGGCCACCGCATCCTTGCGGGTCTATTCCAATGCCGAAGGGGCCTATGGCGCCAACGTCAACCTGCTGATCGACAGCGGCGGCTGGTCTGACCCGAACGAGCTGGCCGACACCTATGAGAAGCAGAAGGGCTATGCCTATGGCGTGGACGGCAAGCCCAAGCGCCAGCCCGGCCTGCTGGCCAGCGCGCTGAAGACGGTGGATTGCGCCTATCAGAATCTGGAAAGCGTTGAGCTGGGCATCACCACCATCGATCAATATGTCGACACGCTGGGCGGCATCAGCCGCGCCGTGACCCGTGCAAAGGGCGGCGAAAGCGCACCGGTCTATATCGGTGATCAGACGCAAGGCAGCGGCAAGGTGCGGTCCCTTCAGGAGCAGGTGGCACTGGAAACCCGCACCCGCACGCTGAACCCGGTGTGGATCGAAGCGCAGCTGAAATATGGTTATGAGGGCGTGCGCCAGGTGGAAGCAGCGGTGACCACCACCACCGGCTGGTCGGCCACCACCGGCCAGGTCGATCCCTGGGTGTATCAGCGCATCAGCGAAACCTATGTGCTGGATGATGCGATGCGCCAGCGGATCGCCGAAATGAACCCGCGTGCTGCGGCCAAGATCGCCAACCGGCTGATCGAGGCGGCCGACCGCAACTTCTGGCAGCCGGATGCGGACACGCTGGCTGCCCTCTACGCCGCAACCGACGCGATCGAAGACCAGCTTGAAGGTGTCGCGCCGGCCGGTTCCATGGCCGCATAAGGAGCCATCACATGACACTGATCATCGACAAGACCCGCAAGCCCGGCGACGGTGACGGCAGTGTGCAGGTGAAGCTGGACCCGTCGCAGAAGATCGAAGGCGCCAAGGTGTTCGCCGTTTACGGCAAGGGCGGGATCGGCAAATCCACCACCTCGTCCAACCTGTCGGCCGCCTTCTCGCTGCTCGGCAAGCGGGTGCTGCAGATCGGCTGCGACCCCAAGCATGACAGCACCTTCACGCTGACCAAGAAATTGATGCCGACGGTGATCGATGTGCTGGAAACCGTGGACTTCCACCATGAGGAGCTGCGCGCCGAAGATTATATGTTCGAAGGCTTCAACGGCGTGATGTGCGTGGAGGCGGGCGGACCGCCGGCCGGCACCGGCTGCGGCGGCTATGTCGTTGGCCAGACCGTCAAGCTGTTGAAGCAGCATCATCTGCTGGAAGACACGGATGTGGTGATCTTCGACGTGCTCGGCGACGTGGTGTGCGGCGGCTTCGCCGCGCCGCTGCAGCACGCCGAGCGCGCCATCGTGGTGACCGCCAATGATTTCGATTCCATCTTCGCGATGAACCGGATCATGGCCGCCATCCAGGCCAAATCGAAGAATTATGAAGTGCGGCTGGCCGGTTGCATCGCCAACCGGTCTGCCAACACCGACGAGATTGACCGGTTCTGCACGGCCACCGGCATCGACCGGCTGGCGCATCTGCCCGATCTGGATGCCATCCGCCGCAGCCGCCTCAAGAAATGCACCATTTTCGAAATGGACGAAACGCCCGAGATCGTTGCCGTGCAGCATGAGTATAAGCGGCTGGCCGCCCTGCTGTGGGCCGGCGTTGATCCGTGCAATGCCCACCCGATGAAGGACCGGGATATCTTCGAATTTCTTGGTTTCGAATGATCCGGGACGCCGCATGAACGCCCACAGCCCGAAGCATGCTCCCGGTTGGGAGGCCAAGCGCGCCAAGCTGGAAACCTATTTCGACCGCACCGCGCTGGATGCCTGGGCGGCGATGACCAGCGATGCACCGGTGTCGAAAATCCGTGCCACCGTGCGCGCCGGGCGTGATGAAATGCGCAATACCTTGCTGGCCTGGCTGCCGCAGGATCTGAGCGGTCGGCGCATATTGGATGCCGGCTGTGGCACCGGCATGCTCGCCATCGAAGCCGCCCGTCGTGGCGCTGAGGTGGTGGGCATTGACGTGTCACCGCAGCTGATCGAAATCGGCAAGCAGCGGCTGCCCGATGATGTGAAGGGCCGCATTTCCCTGCACGCCGGCGACATGCTTGACCCATCGTTCGGCCAGTTCGATCATATCGTCTCGATGGATGTGCTGATCCATTATGAAAGCGACCAGATCGCGGCGGCCACCGCCCGGCTGGCCGAACGCGCCAATCATTCGCTGCTGTTCACCTTTGCGCCCGGGACGCCCTTGCTGCGAACCGCGCGGGCCGTGGGCCAGTTATTTCCGAAAAGCGACCGCTCACCCAGCATCATTCCGGTGGCGCATGATCTGTTGAAATCACGGCTGTCGCGCAGCCTGCCCCAGGCGCGCCTGGGCCGCGACCAGCGGGTGAGCCGCGGCTTTTACACCAGCCACGCCCAGGAGGTGCTGCTGGCATGATCGCCGCCACTTCAAGGTGCGACATCTGGCCACAGGGTGTGGCCAAGTCTGCTTGTGAGGCGCACGACAAGTTGATGAGTCTGCGGGAATTGACGGCAAAGGTTGCACCGCCGTCATCTTCTGCAATACAAGGTCTCGCGTTGCCTGTGTTAAGGGCTGCGCAAGGGAATCGCAGGTCCACCCCGCTGGCGCGGCGGGTGTTGGCCAAGATGGTCGCGCCGGTTCGCCAAGGCCAAGCGCAAGCCGCGGCGCGCAACAGTTTTTGAGGGGAGACGCCTCGCATGTCGAACGTTCATCTGGTTGGCGGCCTGGATATCGCTGAGCTGACCTTCTTCGCCTTCTTCCTGTTTTTCCTCGGCCTCGTCTGGTATCTGCGCGGTGAAGACCGCCGCGAAGGCTATCCGGTGGAAGATGATGTGACCGGGGCCGCCCACGCCGGCACCGAAACCGATGGCCTGTTCTTCAAGCCGCCCAAAACCTTCAAGCTGCCGCACGGCCATGGTGAGATCACCACGCCCACTGCAAATGACCGCGATCCGATGCCGACAAACGTGCTGCCGCGCGCCTGGGCCGGTGAACCGCTCGATGTGGTGGGTGACAAACTCACCTCCGGCCTCGGTCCGGCCTCGATCTCGCAGCGCGCCGACCGCCCGGATGTGGACATGCACGGCCAGCCGCGCATCGTGCCGACCCGCTTGATCGCCCATCCGGTGACAGTGCATCCGAACGATGTGAACCCGGTGGGCCTGCCGGTGTTCGGTCTGGATGGCGCCGCTGCCGGCACGGTTTCCGAACTGTGGATGGACCGCGCCGAATCCTGCCTGCGTTACCTGGAAGTGGCCTTGACCGGCGGTGCCGGTTCCGTGCTGCTGCCGATCACCATGGTGGAAGTGTCGCGCGGCGGCGTGATCACCGATGCGATCACCGGCGCCCAGATTGCCGGCGTGCCGCGCACCAAGTCGCCGGATCAGGTGACCTTGCTCGAGGAAGAGAAGATCACTGCCTATGTTGGCGCCGGCTATCTGTGGGCCACGCCGGAACGGGCCGAACCGCTGATCTGATCCGGCGGTTTGCCCGGCATCACCGGCGATGAATCGGGCCTGACGTTGGAACGGAATGGACGGAGCTGCTTGTGTCGATGGAGTATGAAGACGAACCCATCCCGGGTCTGCCCGGGCGGTTGCCGCCGGGTGAGATGATCATCTGGCAGGGCACGCCCGATTGGCTCGGGGTGGCGCGCGGCGTCTTCCACACCCGGCTGGTGACGATCTGGTTTCTGATCGTCGCTGGCATGGCCTTCGTGGCCGGGGGCACCGGACTGGTGGGTGCTCTCACCACGCTGGGTGTGGCCGTGCTGGGCCTTGCCCTTTTGGCACTGCTGGCGCGTCTGCAGGCCAAGTCAACCATCTACACGCTCACCAACAAGCGCGTGGTGCTGCGCTTTGGCGTGGCGCTGCCCAAGTGCGTGAACGTGCCGCTTTCGCTGGTGGGCCGGGCCGATGCCAAGCCGGCCGGCAACGGCATGGTCGATGTGTCGCTCACGCCCACCGTGCGCTTCCCGCTGGCCTATCTGCAGATGTGGCCGCATGTGCGGCCTTGGAAGTTCGGCTCGCCGCAGCCGATGCTGCGCTCGGTGCCGGAAGCTTTTGTGCCGATCCTGGCTGATGCCCTGGTGAAGGCCGACCCGGCCAAGCGCGCCGTGGAAAACCCTGATGTTGACAGCTCTGCCAGCCTGATAGGGGCTGCGGCATGAGCGATTTCACCACCGAACGCTTCCCCAAGTCGGCGCTTTATGCGGCCGGCGCCTTGATCAGCGTTTCAATCCTGACGGTCGGCAGCATCCGGGTTGGCATCTTGCCGTCAAACGAAACGGCACCGCAATCGCGCGAACGCCGCCAGGTGGCCGTGGTGACCGCGCGGGCGTTCCGCTTTGAGGATCGCCCCGATGGCGCGCTGCACGCCTTTGATGCCAAGACCAACCGGTTGGCCTTCATCTTTGCGCCCGGCAGCAACACTGGCTTCATCCGCGGGGTGATGCGCGGCCTGATGCGCGAACGCCGTCTGCACGAAGTGGCCCGCACTGGCCCCGTGATGGTCACGCAATGGGCCGATGGCGCCCTCACCCTGGAAGACAAGTCAACCGGCCGCATCCTCGAACTGGGCAGCTTTGGCTCCACCAACCGCGCCGCCTTTGCGCAGTTGCTGGTGCCGCAGCCGGCCGATGCGCCGCCCATGGTCGTTGCACCGTCCGCTGATGCGCCGCGGGGCTTTTTCTGATGGGCCTGTTCACCCGCGATCGGTTGGACACGCAGTGCACGATCGAGATCGAGCATACGTTCGACAATCTGCACGCGCATGTTGAACTGGATGGCGACGTCGAACTGGGCCCGGGTGACCAGGTGAAAGTGCATGGTGCCGCCGTGCGGTTGCCGTTCGGCGAACGCCTCACCCTGCGCCGTGATGTGACCGTGTGGAAGGCCACCCCCTTCGAACGGCTGTGGACCAAGTTGAAGGCCCAGCTGGAATTGACCGAATTGTACGAAATCACCTTCAGCTCGGAGAAGCCGTGATGAACGCCGTGAGCCCGATCAGCGCCAATGGCGCCGTGGAAATCACCAAGGACGACGCGATGGCGATCGCCCGGCAGGAAACTGTGCTGAGCCCACGCTTCTACACCACCGACTATGACGCGATGGACAAGATCGACGTGTCGGGCGTGCGGGCCGAGTGGGACAGTCTGATCGCCGAGATGCAGGCCGATCCCAACAAGAAGCATTTCAAGCGCACGCCCGAATTTGATGGCGTGATCGCCGCCATGGACCCGGAACTGAAGCCGGAGTTCATCGATTTCCTCGTGTCATCCATGACGTCGGAGTTTTCCGGTTGCATCCTGTATGCCGAAATCACCAAGCGCATGAAGAATCCGGATGCCAAGGCGCTGTTCAAGCTGATGGCCCGCGATGAAAGCCGCCATGCCGGTTTCATCAACGACAGTCTGAAGGACGCTGGCATCGGCATCGATCTGGGCTTTCTGACCAAGACCAAGAAATACACGTTCTTCCGGCCAAAGTTCATCTTTTACGCCACTTATCTGTCGGAAAAGATTGGCTATGCCCGCTATATCACCATCCACCGCCATCTGGAAAAGCACCCTGAAAAGCGCTTCCATCCGATCTTCAAATGGTTCCAGGAATGGTGCAACGATGAGTTCCGCCATGGTGAGGCGTTCGCGCTGCTGATGCGGGCCGATCCCAAGCTCACGTCGGGCCTCAACGTGTTGTGGATCCGCTTTTTCCTGAACGCGGTCTATGCCACCATGTATGTGCGCGATCACAAGCGGCCGGTGCTTTACAAGCATTTCGGCATTGATCCGACCGATTTTGGCTTCAAGGTGTTCCGCATCACCACCGACATCACGCAGCAGGTGTTCCCGATCGGCTTGCAGACCGATGCGCCCAGCTATCGCGCGCTGCTGGAAACCATGCGCACCACCAGCGACGCCATTGATGCCGCCGCGGCCCAGGGCGGCCTGATCGGCAGCATCAAGCGGATCGGACTCTCGCTGAAGGCGGCTGCCACCTTCGCGCGCCTCTATCTCCACCCGGTGGACAAGCTGGCGGTCACTCCCAACGTGCGCATGGCGCCGGTCTGGTAATCCGCCGAGCGTTGCCGTGAGCGATTTTGCCCTGCCCTTGCTGTTTGCCACGGTGCTGTGGTTCTTTGCCACCGGCTTTGTGCTGTGGCTGGACAAGCTGCCCAGTCACACCTGGCCGCTGAGCATCACCATGGCCACGGTTGCGTCGGGCCTGGCCATGGGCGGGATCATCACCACTGCCGAGGAGACCAGCCCGTGGGCGGCCTATGTCGCCTTTGCCTGTGCCCTGGTGCTGTGGGGCTGGCATGAATTGTCGTTCCTGATGGGTTTTGTCACCGGCCCAAACCGCAATCCCTGCCCACCCGGCGTGCGTGGGTGGCAGCGGTTCCGGCTGGCGGCCGCGACTTTGATCTATCATGAAGTTGCGATGTTCCTCTGCCTGATCGTCATGGCAGCAGCCACTTGGGGAAAGGCGAACCAGACGGCCACCCTCACCTTCCTGCTGCTGTTTGTCATGCGGCTTTCGGCCAAGTTGAACATCTTCGCCGGCGTGCCGCATCTGTCCACCGAAATGATGCCGGAACGCATGCGCTATCTCGCCAGCTATTTCCGGGTTGCCCCGCCGCGCTGGTTCTTTGCCCTGTCGGTATCGGCCATTGCCGTGCTGGCGGCCTGGCTGGCAGATCGCGCGCTGAGCAGCCAGGGCGGCCTTGCCACGGGCTACGCCCTGGCCTTCGCACTGGTGGCGCTGGCCTTCATCGAACATGGGTTTCTGGTGGTGCCCTGGCAGGACACGGCCATGTTCCGCTGGGCGATGCCCGAACAGGCGCGCCGCATGGCCACCCAATCGGACCTGCAGCACAGCCTGGAATCGACCAATGTGTCAGGACAGCCTGACACGAATCCACTTGCGGTGCGACAAAACGCCGTGCAATGAACGGCGCCGGGAGAAAATGAATGAACTTTGAAGCTCATTTCCAGGCGGCGCTGGACGGCTTGAAAGAACGCGGCAATTACCGCGTGTTTGCCGAACTGCAGCGGCGGCGCGGGGACTATCCCCATGCCACCCGCTACCTGCCCGACGGCACCACCCAGGATGTCACCGTGTGGTGCTCCAACGATTATCTCGGCATGGGCCAGCATCCGGACGTGCTCGACGCCATGCACGAGGAGCTTGACCGCTCTGGCGCTGGCGCCGGCGGCACCCGCAATATCTCCGGCACCATGCATGTGCATCTCCAGCTTGAACAGGAACTGGCCGATCTGCACGGCAAGGAAGACGCGCTGCTGTTCAACTCGGGTTACATGTCCAACTGGGCAGCGCTGTCGACGCTGGCCACCAAGATCCCGGGCTGCGTGGTGTTTTCCGACGCGCTGAACCATGCCTCCATGATCGAAGGCATTCGCCACAGCCGCGCCAAATGCCATGTGTTCAAGCACAATGATCCGGAGGATCTGGATCGCCTGCTCAGCCAATATGGCCCGGACGTGCCCAAGCTGGTGGCGTTCGAAAGCGTCTATTCGATGGATGGCGACATCGCTCCCATCAAGGACATCTGCGACGTGGCCGACAAGCATGGCGCGATGACTTATATCGACGAAGTCCATGCCGTCGGCATGTATGGCCCGCGCGGCGGCGGCGTTTCCGAACGCGAAGGCCTGATGGACCGGCTGACCGTGATCGAAGGCACGCTGGCCAAGGCCTATGGCGTGGTGGGCGGCTATATCGCCGGTTCCAAGGCGCTGTGCGATTTCGTGCGCAGCTTTGCTTCGGGTTTCATCTTCTCCACGGCGCTGCCGCCGGCGATTGCCGCTGGCGCGCTGGCGTCGGTCAAGCACCTCAAGGAAAGCCCTTTCGAGCGCAAGCGCCAGCAGGAGCGCGTCGCCAAGGTGCGCGCCGCTCTGCGCGCCACCGGCATTCCGCAGCTCGACAACCCCAGCCACATCATCCCGGTGATGGTGGGCGATGCCAAGAAGGCCAAGATGATCAGCGACTGGCTGATGGAACATCACGGCATCTATGTGCAGCCGATCAACTATCCCACCGTGCCGGTTGGCACCGAACGCCTGCGCATCACGCCCGGCCCGGTGCACAGCGACGAAGATATCGAACAATTGGTGAAGGCCCTGTCTGACATCTGGGGCCAATGCGCCCTGCACCGGGTGGAAGCAGCGGCCTGAGCCACGCTCCCGCAGCCCGCAACAGCCCGGCGGCACCCCCGCCGGGCTTTTTCGTGGCCAAATGCATCCCCTTGCCCGCCAGCCAATCAATGATTACAGCATGGTCATATTGATCCACCGGGAGCGCCGCCTTGGCCCTTGACGCCCTTCTGCAGCCGGTGGTGCTGTTTTTCCTGCTTGGCGCCGGGGCAGCCTTTGCCCGCTCAGACCTCGCCATTCCGGAAGCGGTGGCCAAGGGTATATCGCTCTATCTGATGATGTCCATCGGCCTGCGCGGCGGCGGCGAGGTGGCGGAAACCGGGCTCACCCACGATATGCTGCTGGCCGGCGGCGCTGGCCTGATGCTCAGCTTCCTGTTGCCGCTGCCGGCCTTCTGGCTGTTGCGCACCGCCGGCAAGCTGGATCGCACCAATGCCGCCGCTGTCGCTGCCCATTATGGCTCGGTCAGCGTCGTCACCTTCGCCACCGGATCGGAACTGCTGCGCCAGGCCGGCATGGCGCCGGCGGGCTATATGGTGGGTGTGCTGGCGCTGATGGAAACCCCGGCGATCATCACCGGGCTGTTGCTGGCCCGCGCCAAGGCCAACGACAATCTGGCATCACGGGGTGGCATGCTGCACGAAACCTTCCTCAACGGCTCGGTCATCCTGCTGCTGGGCAGTTTTCTGATTGGCATGATCGACGGCAAGGACGGGCTGGTGGCGGTGGCGCCGGTGTTTGATGTGCCCTTCCGCGGCATGTTGTGCATCTTCCTGCTCGATATGGGCCTGATCGCGGCGCGGCGCCTGCTCGATCGGCGAGCACTCACGCTGCGTACGGCGGCACTGGCGCTGGTGCTGCCATTGCTCAACGGCACGCTGGGCGTGGTGCTGGGCGCGGAACTGGGGCTGGATGCCGGATCGGCGGCGGCCTTGGGCATATTGGCAGGATCGGCCAGCTATATCGCCGTGCCCGCCGTGATGCGCCTGGCGCTGCCAGCGGCCGATCCCGGACTGTATCTGGGCATGAGCCTGGCGGTGACCTTCCCGTTCAACCTCACCATCGGCATCGCCTATTATGGCTGGCTTTCGGCGCATTTGTTGCCGATACTTGCACCATGACCAGCATCAATCGCCGCCGCCGCATCGAGGTTTTGGCCGATGAACCGTTGATATCGGCCATCGTACGCATCGCCGCCGATATCGGCATACAGCATTACACGCTGCTGCCCACCCTGGGCGGCGCCGGCTCACACGGGCGCTGGCGCGATGACCAATTGTCGGGCGCCACCGCCAAGGTGATGTTTCTGGCGGTGACGGGTGACGATCATGCCCAGGCCTTTGCTGACCGTTTGGCCCCGCTTCTGGAAAGCCATCACATGATGCTGATGCTGGGCGATGTGGACGTTGTGCGCGGCTCCCGCTTTGCCTGATCGCTGTTGCCAGCCGGCAACGTCTTGAAATTGCAACGCCGCCGCAATCCAACTGCCATCACGGCGGCATCAGCCTGCAACATTTCCCTGTGAAGGGGGCGCATGCCCCCACCCAAGGAGATGTTCATGACCATTTCGACCCTGCGTCTGGCCCTGCTGGCCAGCGCCATGATCGCCGCACCGGCCCTGGCCCGTGCTGATGTTGCAGCCGATGCGGCCGCTGCTGCCGCCGCCACTGCGGATGCCGCCGCCACCGAAGATGCCGAGATCGTGGTCTATGGCAAAGGCGAAGTCCGCCAGGTCACCGAGATCAAGAGCGAAGACATCAAGCTGACCGTGCCGGGCGGCAGCCCGTTCGTGGCCATCCAGAAGCTGCCGGGCGTGAACTTCCAGTCGGCCGATCCGTTCGGCGTCTATGAATGGTCCACCCGCATTACCCTGCGCGGCTTCAACCAGAACCAGCTGGGCTTCACGCTGGATGGCGTGCCGCTGGGTGACATGAGCTATGGCAACACCAACGGCCTGCACATCAGCCGCGCCATCATTGCCGACAATATCGGCCGCACCCGCGTCTCGCAGGGCGCCGGCGCGCTCGGCACCGCTTCGGTGTCAAACCTTGGCGGCACCATCGAATTCTTCAGCCGCGCGCCGCAGGAAGAGGCCGGCATCGCCGCCAACGCCACCTATGGGGACAGCAACACGCTGCGCCTCTATGGCACGTTCGACACCGGCAATCTGGGCGGCTTCAAGGCTTATGTCAGCGCCGCACACATCGATGCCGAAAAGTGGAAGGGCTTTGGCAGCCAGCGCTCGACGCAGGTCAACGCCAAGGGCGTGCTCGATATCGGCAGCAAGGCGACGTTGACCGCCTTCATCAACTTCTCCGATCGCAAGGAAAGCGATTATCAGGATTTCAGCCTGGGCATGCTGAACCGCCTGGGTCATTTCTGGGACAATATCTCGAATGACTTCCCGCTGGCGGTGCGCATCGCCACCATCGGTGCCAACCGCGGCGAAACCGGCGTGGCCCCGCCGGCAGGCAACACGCTGGGCACCGTCTATCCGGCGCCGTTCCAGACTGCCGATGACGCTTATTATGACGCCGCCGGCCTGCGCCGCGACTGGCTGGCCGGTGCCCGCCTGGAAGGCGACCTGGGCGGCGGCATCACTGGCGGCCTGCAAGCCTATTATCACAACAACAAGGGCCAGGGTTCGTGGATCACCCCCTATCGCGCCAGCCCGGGTGGCCTGCCGCTCAGCTTCCGCACCACCGAATATGGTGTGGACCGCTGGGGCGTCATCGGCGATCTGGCGGCGAAGTTTGGCGATCACGCCCTGAAGCTGACCGCCTGGTATGAGCAGAATGATTTCGAACAGGCCCGCCGTTTCTATTCCATGGGCACCAGCACCACCGTGCCGGCGACCAGCGCGCTGACCTATCAGTCGAACCCGTTCTTCACCCAGTGGAACAACCGTTATCGCACCCACATCTTCCAGTTCAGCGTGCAGGACACGTTTGAAGTGGGCAGCGATGTGTCGATCAGCTGGGGCTTCAAGGGCCAGAGCGTGTCGTTGAGCGCCAACGCCATCAATCCGGTGCCGGGCCCGCTGGCGCTGGGCGATATCCAGTCCGAAGACCTGTTCCTGCCGCAGGTCGGCCTGCTGTGGAAGATCGACGGCGACAACGAGTTCTTCGCCGCCTTCACCGAAAACCAGCGCGGCTTCGTCGCGGCGGCCACCACCGGCCCGTTCGCTTCGTCGGCGGCTGGCTTCGGCGTGATCCGCAGCCAGTTGAAGCCGGAAAAGAGCAACACGTTCGAAGCCGGCTTCCGCTTTGGCCAGGGCGATCTGCGCGGGGTGGTGAGCGCCTATATGGTGAACTTCGCCAACCGCGTGCTGGCGATCCCGCAGGGCCCGGGCATCGTGGGCAACGCGCCGATCCTGTCAAACGTGGGCGATGTCCGCTCGCAGGGCGTGGAACTGGGGCTGACCTGGCAGCCGGTCAAGACCGTCACCATCACCGGCAGCTATGCCTTCAACGACAACACATATCGCGACAATGTGGTGAACGCTGCGGGCGTGGTGGTGCAGGCCATCAAGGGCCGCACCGTGGTGGACAGCCCGCGCCACATCGGCAACCTGGAAATTGTCTATGATGATGGCAATTTCTATGGCCGCGCCAATGCAAACGCCATGTCCAGCCGCTTCTTCACCTTCTCCAACGATCAGAAGGTTGGCGGGCGCGTGATCGTGGACGGCAAGATCGGTTACCGCATCACCAGCGACAACCGCTGGCTGAACGGCCTGGCCATCGAAGGCACGGTGGTGAACCTGTTTGACCGCCGTTACGTGTCCACCATCGGTTCCAATGGCTTTGGCTTCAGCGGCGACAACCAGACGCTGCTGCCGGCCGCGCCGCGCCAGATGTTCGTGTCGCTGCGCAAGGATTTCTGATCCAGCGCCCGTTCGTGCCAGCGGCGGCCATCCGGGACACCGGGTGGCCGCCGCAGCCACTT
>CAZHTW010000022.1:26153-35085 GCA_964535865.1 uncultured Sandarakinorhabdus sp.
TGCGACTGCGGCAGAATGCCAGCATGCTTGATGCTTGGGCGGATGAACCCTAAGGCAAACAGCATGTCGGCACGCATCCCCTTCCCGTTCACCGCCATTGTTGGCCAGGCCGAAATGAAGCAGGCGCTGTTGCTTGCCGCCGTCGAACCGCGCCTGGGCGGGGTGATGGTGTTTGGCGATCGTGGCACCGGCAAATCCACCGCCGTGCGCGCCCTGGCCGGCCTGTTGCCGCCGATGAAGGTGGTGCCTGGATGCCGTTATCTGTGTGCGCCCGATGATCGCAGCCCCTGCATCGAAGGCTGCCGCGAAAAGGCCGGCAAGCGCATCGAGGAAGCCAATGTGCCCTTCGTTGATCTGCCGCTGGGCGCCACCGAAGACCGGGTGGTGGGGAGCCTGGATCTGGAACGCGCGCTGGCCACCGGTGAAAAGCGCTTTGAACCCGGCCTGCTGGCCAAGGCCAATCGCGGCTTTCTTTATATCGATGAAATCAACCTTCTCGAAGACCATCTGGTCGATCTGCTGCTTGACGTGGCGGTATCAGGCACCAACGTGGTGGAGCGCGAAGGCCTGTCGATCCGCCACCCGGCGCGCTTCATACTGGTGGGCAGCGGCAACCCGGAAGAGGGCGAATTGCGCCCGCAGCTGCTTGATCGCTTTGGCCTGTCCGTCGATGTGCGCACCCCCACCGACATGGGCGACCGCATCGAGATCGTAAAGCGCTGCGACCGTTTCGATCGTGATCCGGCCAGCTTTGTCGCCGAGTTTGCCGGCCATGAACAAAAGACGCTGGAAGCCATCGCCAAGGCCCGCAAACTCCTGCCCAAGGTGCAGGTGGCGGACGAGATGCTGGGCCTGGGCGCGCAGCTCTGCTCCGCCGTGGGCGCCGATGGCCTGCGCGGTGAGCTCACCCTGCTGCGCGCCGCCCGCGCCCAGGCGGCATTGGCTGGCAAACGAGAGGTGAAGCCGCATCATGTTGCCGAAGTGGCGACGATGGCGCTGCGCCACCGCCTGCGCCGCAACGTGCTGGACGACACCGGATCGACCAGCCGCATCACCCGCGCCATCGCGGAGCTGATCCCGGCATGAAAACTCCCCTCCCGCCGGCGGGAGGGGTTGGGGGTGGGCAGTCCCCGGCCCCTGAGGACGACCCGTCAGGCGAACGCTGGGCGCTGGCGCTCTCGGCCATCGACATATTGGTCGCAAGTGCCGGCACCATTGGTGGCATCTTGCTGCGCGCCCGGCCCGGCCCGGTGCGCGATGCCTGGACCGATGCGCTGGCCATGGTGCTGCCAACCCGCCGCCTGCCGGCCAGCGCCGACGCCGAAGGCCTGGATGGCGGGCTCGACCTGACCGCGACGCTGGCCAGCGGCCGGCCGGTGCACCGCGCCGGCATCCTGGCCGATGCCCAGGGCAAGGCGCTGCTGGTGCCCATGGCGGAACGGCTGAATCCCAGCCTGGCCGCGCGGCTGGCCACCGCCATTGATGATGGCTGCCCCCCGCTGGTGCTGTTCGATGAAGGCGATCCCGATGATCCGGAGCGGGAGCGGCTGCCCGCCGCGCTGCTGGATCGGCTGGCCATTCACATCGATCTGAACAGCGTGCGGCTGGACATGGCTGCGCTGATTGCCGGTGATGCACCGCCGCCGCCGCTGGCGATGCTGGCCGAACCCGGCGCCGTGGCCAAGGAACCGGAAACCGCACTGGCGGTGGCAGCGGCCAGCCTGGGCATCGCGTCCATCCGGGCGCCGATCATGGCCGTGCGGGTGGCGCGCGCCCATGCGCGGGCGGATGGCCGGGCTGATGTGATTGAGCAGTTGCGCGAAGCTGATATGGCCGCCGCCGCCGCGCTGGTGCTGGGCCCGCGCGCCACCCGGCTGCCGCCGCCACCGCCGGAGGACGAACAACCACCGCCACCCGAAGAACCGCCACCGGACGAGCCACCGCCGCCACCGGACGAGCCGCCGCCGCCATCGGACGACAATCCCGGCGACGATCAGGAACAGCCCGAACCGCCGCCGATCGACCCGACCGACATGATCCTGGATGCCGCGCAAACCGCGCTGCCGCCGGGCCTGCTGGATGCGCTGGCGGCCGGCACCATGACCAAGGCGCCGAAATCCAGCGGATCATCGGGGGCCAAACAAAAGAGCATCACCAGCGGCCGCCCGGCCGGGGTGCGCCCCGGCATGCCGGGGCGCGGCGCGCGATTGGCGCTGATCGAAACCATCAAGACAGCGGCACCGTGGCAAAAGATCCGCCCAGCCCGCGATGATGGCCGGCTGGCGATCCGATCCGAAGATCTGCGCATCCGGCGCTTTGTGGCGCAAACCCAATCCACCACCATCTTTGCCGTCGATGCCAGCGGATCGGCAGCATTCGCGCGGTTGGCCGAGGCCAAGGGCGCGGTGGAGCTGTTGCTGGCGGAAGCCTATGTGAAACGGGCCGACGTGGCACTGGTGTCGTTCCGGGGGCAGGAGGCGACACTGGCGCTGCCACCCACGCGCAGCCTGCCGCGCGCCAAGAAGGAACTGGCCGGCCTGGCCGGCGGTGGCGGCACGCCGATCGCCGCCGGACTGGATCTGGCGCGCAAGGTGGCGGAAAGCGAGCGCGGCCGGGGTCGCACGCCGCTGGTTGTGGTGCTCACCGATGGCCGGGCCAATGTGGGCGGCGATGATGGCCTCAGCCCGCAGGACGCAGCGCTGGCATCGGCGCGGGCGTTTCTTGTATCGGGCATTGCTTGCGTCTTCATCGATTGCAGCCCACGGCCACGGCCGCTGGGGGCGGAATTGGCCGCCGCGATGGGCGCGCGGCTGGTGACTCTGCCGCGTTTGGATGCCAAGTCGGTGGTGGCGGCGGTGAAGGCCGCAACTTCGGGGATGAGTTGATGCGCTGGGATATTGATGGCCGGCATGTGCCGCACCAGGAATGGAGCCGCTTTGTCAGCGCCGGCGGGTTGAACTGGCATGTGCAGGAAACCGGCCCAGCCGATGCGCCGGTGTTGCTGCTGATCCACGGCACCGGGGCCAGCACCCACAGTTTTGCCGGGCTCGCCCCATTGCTGGCGCCGCATTTCCGGCTGGTGATCCCTGATCTCCCCGGCCATGGCTTCACCGGCAAGCTGAACGCGCCCGATCCCGATGCGGTGGCCAAGGCAGTGGCGGCGGTGATTCACGAATTGGGCGCGGCGCCAGCGATCATCCTGGGCCACAGCGTGGGGGCGGCGATTGCCTTCATGCTGGTGGCGCGGGGACTGATGCACCCGCAGGCGGTGGTGGCGCTGGGCGGCGCGCTGCTGCCGTTCGAAGGGGTGGGGAAAGCCTATCCGGGATTGGCCAAGGTGTTGTTTGTGAACCCGTTCATGCCGGCGCTCTTTTCCTTTTCCACCCGTTTCCAGTCCATGCCTGACCTGCTTGGCCGCTGGACGGGATCACGCTCCAGCCGGGACCAAGTGGCGCATTATGAACGCCTGTTCCGCGACACCGGCCACACCGCCGGCGCTCTGGCCCTGATGGCGCATTGGGATCTGGACACGATCGAACGCAGCATCGCTGGCGTCAAATGCCCGGTGCTGCTGCTGCACGGGGAGCGGGACAGCACAGTGCCGCCGTCCACCAGCCACACCGTGGCACGCCGGCTGGAACGCCACGGCGTGCAGGCCGTGCACCGCGGCCTGCCCGGCCTGGGCCATCTGGCGCATGAGGAAGCCCCCGGCGTGCATGCGCAGGCTGTGCTGGAGTTCGCGCAGGCGGTTGGCGTGCTTCCCGTGCCAGCTTAAGGCATCGGCACCTTCACGCTGATCAGCACCAGCTGGCCTTCCACGCTGGGAATCCAGTGCGGCACGCCCGATGGCACCACGATCATGTCCCCCGCTGCCACCCGCCGGCTGTTGCCGCCGCTGATGCCGCTGCCGCTTTCGTTGGTGGCATCAACCGCGCGGCCTGCATCCAGGGTGCCGCCGGTGACCAGCTGGCCGGCGCCGGACACGACATGGAAGATTTCGGCCTGGGTCTTGTGCACGGCCGCTGGCGCACCGGCCTGGCGATATTCCAGCACGGCGCGATGCGGGCCAAAGCCGAGCAGCGGCAGCGCCAGCAGCGGCTGGCCGGGCTTGATGGTGGCGGCGGCCTTTTCGGCCAGGGCGGCAATTTCGGCGGCGGTGGCGGCCGGCAGTGGCGCAGAAGGCTCTGCGGCGGCTGCCTTGCCAGCGATCATTGTGGCCATCAGCAGGGCCAGCACACGGGTGGTCATCGTCACTCTCCTGCGCTTGGTGGTTCAGCGGCCCTTGAAAACCGGGACGCGCTTTTCGACAAAGGCACTGGCGGCTTGCCGGTGATCATCCGTCAGGCCGCAATGGACATGGTGGGTCGCCTCCAGATCAAGGCAATCATCCATGTCGCCGCCAGAAAAGGCGCGGTTGAGATTTTCCTTCATATAGGCGAGCGCGACGCGCGGCCCAGCGGCCAGCCGGACGGCCAGCGCCTGGGCTTCAGCCAACAGGGCATCGGCCGGCACCACCCGGTTGGTCAGGCCAAGCCGCAGCGCCTCGGCAGCGTCCACACGGTCGGACAGGAAATACATCTCCCGCGCCTTGGCCGCGCCAACCAGCTTGGTGAGGAAATAGGTGCCGCCATAGTCGCCCGAAAAGCCGACCTTGGCGAAGGCCGTGGTCATGAACGCGCTGTCGGCCATAACGCGCAGATCGCAGGCCAGCGCGATGGACAGGCCAGCGCCGGCCGCCGCGCCGGGGATGGCAGCGATGGTGGGTTTTGGCATGGCGTGCAACACGCCAGCGATGGCGCGCTGGTTGCGGCGTTGGCGGGCGATGGCCTGATCAATGGGTTCGGCCTCTCCGGCTTCGTTGCGCTGGGCCATGCCCTTCACGTCGCCGCCGGCACAAAAGGCCCCGCCGGCGCCGGTGATCAGCACTGCACCAATGGCGGGATCGGCCTCGGCCTGCGCCAACAGCCGGGCCAGCGCATCGAGCATGGCGCGGGACAGCGCATTGCGCGCCGCCGGCCGGTTGAGTGTGAGGGTGAGCACGCCATCCGCAGTGCTGGCGATCAGATCATCGGTTTCGGCAACATATTCGGTCATCAGCCATCCTCGGGCAACAGGTCGATGCCGCAAGCATGCGCCGGCGCCTTGAGCCCTGCAACCCTGATTGCCGACAGGCCCTCACCACGTTCATCGCGGATGGGGCCCACATCGATATGACCATGATCGAGCCGGAAGCGATAGCGATCGCCCAGTTGTTCCCATGGCCGCGCCAGCACCGCACTCCAACGGCTGACCAGATCGGCCGGATTGTCCGCCGCCAGTTCCGCGCCGGTTATGGCCAGATCATGGCGACAGGCCCGCTGCCAATCCGGCCCAGCCCAAGCATAACTGCCCAGCAAGGCCGGGTTGGGGCCGTGGCGATCGATGGAAAGCAGGCAGCCGCCAGTATCGCGCGGGTGCAGATGCAGGGCGGTGGCCTGCTGGCCATGGTGATCGACGGTCAGATCCTCCACGATGCGCCGGCCCAGCATGGTCATGCGCAAGCGCACGGCGGCGATATCATCGGTATCAAGGATGATCATATAGCCGGTGGGGCCGCCGCGCCGATCGAGATAGCGACCGGCCGTGGTGCCAGGCCGGGTGGGCGCCAGCGCTTCGAGGAAGGTGCCACCCAGCGCCCACAGCGCATTTTCCAGGCCATATTTGCCCACGCCCGGATCATGATAGCAAGGCGTTGTGCCCAGCAATTCAGTGAATGTGGCTTGTTGTGGAGCCAAATCTGGCGCCACCACGGCAATCTGGCGCAAACGCAACACGACCCTGTTCCCCTTTGGAGACTTTCCCTCGCAAAGCGCCTTACGCGGGTGGATTCCCTTCCCCTCATGATGATGAACCCGGGCCGGCTTGAGATCAACGCCGGGCCAGATTGACGCCACACGGATGGCCTGCCACGTTCAGGCCATAAGAATTTGGGCAGAAGTTGGGGAAATTCACCATGAACACGACATGCCTGGCAGGAAGCGGCCTGCTGGCTTTGGGAATGGCCATCGCGGCCCAGGCTGCGAGCCCTCAACGCCTGCTGCAAAGCCCGGTGATGAGCGCCAGCCATCTGGCCTTTGTGTCGGGCGGCGACATCTGGGTGGCGCCGCGCAGTGGTGGAAAAGCCACGCGCCTCACCAGCGGCATCGGCATTGAACAGGCGCCCAGCCTCTCCCCCGATGGCCAGACCATTGCGTTCACCGGCGAATATGATGGCAATACCGATGTGTTCACCGTGCCGGTGGCCGGCGGCGTGCCCAAACGCCTGACCTTCCACCCATCGGCTGATCATGCCGTGGGCTGGAGCCCGGATGGCGCGCGGGTGATCTTCCGGTCCAACCGCGACGCGGCCAGCCGCTATACCCGCCTGTGGCAGGTGAATGCCGGCGGCGGCGCGGCCAGTGCCCTGCCATTGCCAATGGCGGCGGCCGGCATGATGGCGCCGGATGGCAAATCCATTGCCTACACCCCGCAGGAACAGGGCTTTTCCTTCAACCACACCCGCTACACCGCCTGGGGCAATTATCGCGGCGGGCTGACTGGCGCGGTGTGGATCACCCAATTGGAGGGCCTGAGAACCCAGAAGGTGCCGCAGGACGGCGGCGCAGATTTCGCGCCAGTCTGGCTGGGCGGTCAGGTCTACTTCCTGTCGGGCCGCAAGGGGCCGGTGAGCGTTTATCGCTTTGATCCGGCCAGTGGGCAGACGGCACTGGTGTGGCAGAACCGCGGGCCGGATATCCGCAGCCTCTCCACCGATGGCAAGGCCCTGGTGTTCGACCGGCTGGGCACGATCCACACATTGGTACCCGGTGAAGAGCCCAAGCCGATCAGTATCGATCTGGATGGCGACATGCCCGATGTGCGCCCGCGCGTGGCCAGCGCCGCCAATGAAGTGCGCGCCGCCGCGCTTTCGCCGACAGGGCTGCGCGTCGCAGTGGAAGCCCATGGCGAGATCATCAGCCTGCCCGTGAAGGAGGGCATCACCCGCACCATCACCGCCACCCCCGGCACCATGGAGCGCACGCCGACATGGAGCCCGGATGGCCAGTCCATCGCCTATTTCAGCGATGCGGACGGGCTCTATGCCCTGCATGTGGCCAGCCAGCAGGGCGCGGGCAAGGCCGTGAAGACCTATGCACTGTCGCCGGAACCGGCCTATTATCTCAATCCCAAATGGTCGCCCGACGGCAAGCGCATCGCCTTTCAGGACAATCGGCTGAACAGTTGGATCCTCGACATCGGCACCGGCAAGCTGGTGGCCGCCGGGCCGGCCGATGAATTTGGCGGCTTTGCGGCCGGCTCCAGCGGCATGGCATGGTCCCCCGATTCAGCCTGGTTCGTCTATGCCCGCACCAGCGGCAATCATTTCCCGGTGCTGATGTTGCACGAAGTGGCCACGGGCAAGGTGACCCAGATCACCGATTCCATGGCGATGTCCAGCGATCCGGCCTTTGATCGCGATGGAAAATATCTCTATTTCCTCGCCAGCAACAATGGCGGCGGCACCATCTATCCGCTTGATATGTCGAGCGACGTCTACCAGCCCAACCGCAGCGTCTATGCCATTGCACTGAACGCCGGCACGGCATCGCCGCTGGCGCCGGAACTCGGCGATGAAAAGCCGCCAGCGCCCACCACAGCGCCGGAAAAGGCCGATGCCAGGAAGCCGGCCAAACCCGTAGCCCCGCCGACCACCCCGCCAATCAAGATCGATTTGGCGGGCCTGTCGCTGGAACAGATCGCCCGGCGCACGGTGGTGCTGCCGCTGCCAGCGTCTGATTATCGCAATCTGGAAGCCGGCAAGGGCGGCGTGCTTTGGGTGTTGAAGGCCAATGAGGCGCTGGATCTTGATGCCGATGAAGCCCCCGGCGCGTCGCTGATCCGCTGGACTCTGGAGGGCAAGAAGAGCGAGACGCTGCTGGACAAGGCGCAGAGCTTCAGCCTTTCGGCCGATGGCTCAAAGCTGCTGGTGCGCACGCCGGGCCCCGTGCCGGGTTGGCTGGTCGCCGATGCGGCCAAGCCGATCAAGCCAAGCGATCCGGATGTGAAGCTGAAAACCGATGGCGTGATGGTGCGCATTGATCCGGCCGCCGAGTGGGCGCAGATGTATCGGGAAATATGGCGGGTGCAGCGCGCCTATTTCTATGATCCCAATTTCCATGGCTATGATGTGGCCGGCGCGGAAAAGGCGCTCAGCGCCTATCTGCCGGGCATCCAGTCGCGTGGCGACTTGAACTATCTGTTCCACGAGGCTCTCACCGGCTTTTCGATCGGCCATTTGCGCGGCGGTGGCGGCGCCATCCCGGCGGCCAAGCGGGTGCCGGGCGGGCTGTTGGGCGCCGATTACGAAATCAGGGATGGCCGCTGGTGCCTGGCCCGCATCCTCACCGGCGAAAGCTGGTATCCGCAGGCCAAGCCGCCGCTGGCCCGGCCGGGGCTGGACGTGAGGGTCGGCGATTGCATCACCGCCATCAACGGCGCGGACGTGCGCGGCGACGAGGATATACAGCGCCACCTGGAAGGCACGGCAAACAGCCCGGTCATCCTCACCATCGCACGCGCCGGCACTGCCCCCCGTGAGGTGACCGTGGTGCCGGTGGACACCGAATCCGGGCTGCGTCAGGTGGATTGGATCGAAGGCAACCGCCGCCGGGTGGACAGGCTGTCGGGCGGCAAGCTGGGCTATGTCTATCTGCCCAACACCGGCGGGGCGGGCTTCACCAACTTCAACCGCTATTACTTCGCCCAGACCGACCGCCAGGGCATGGTGATCGATGATCGTTTCAACGGCGGCGGCCAGGCCGCCGATTACATGATCGAGGTGATGAATCGCCGGCTGATCAGCTGGTGGCAACCGCGTTATGGCCGGAACGACCGCACGCCAGCCGCCGCCGTG
>CAZHTW010000023.1:0-34841 GCA_964535865.1 uncultured Sandarakinorhabdus sp.
CGCCGGCCCTGCCCTCAACGACCGGAACCACTCGCTTTCCGAACGACACACTTCACGCGCGGCAGGATCGGGTTTGGGATCAGTTCACGGATTATAAGCCCGCTCACCATGCTCGGCGAGATCCAGCCCTTCGCGTTCGGCATCGCTGCTGACGCGCAGACCGGTGACGGCCTTGGCGGCATAGATGGCGATCACCGTGCCCAGCGTTGCCCACACGATGGTGGTGCCAACCGTGGCCAACTGCACGCCCACTTGCGCGACCATGTCGAAATCCGCGCCGCCGGGGCCACCCAGCGCGGGGGCATAGACGACGCCGGTGCCAATGGCGCCAACAATGCCGCCCACCCCGTGAATGCCGAAGGCGTCGAGTGAATCATCATAGCCGAGGCGCGGCTTGAGCAGGGTCACGGCGAAATAGCAGACGACCGACGCCACCGCGCCCAGCAGGATCGCGCCCATCGGCCCGGCATTGCCCGCCGCCGGGGTGACGGCAACCAGCCCGGCAATCATGCCCGAGGCCAGACCCAGGGCCGACGGCTTGTGCCGCCCCAGCGCTTCCACCGCCAGCCAGGCCAGGGCCCCGGCGGCGGTGGCAACGAAGGTGTTGATCATCGCCAGCGCGGCCGAACCATTGGCTTCCAGCGCCGAACCGGCGTTGAAGCCGAACCAGCCCACCCACAACATGCCGGTGCCGATCAGGGTGAGGGTGAGCGAATGCGGCGCCATGATTTCCCGGCCATAACCGATGCGCTTGCCCAGCAGCATCGCCGCCACCAGCGCCGACACACCGGCATTGATGTGCACCACGGTGCCACCGGCGAAATCGAGGGCGCCCATCTGGAAGAACAGGCCCGACGATGCCCACACCATGTGCGCGATCGGCAGATAAACCAGCGGCAGCCAGACGAGCGTGAAGACCAGCACGGCCGAAAACTTGATACGCTCCACCACCGAGCCCAGCACCAGGCTGACCGTGATGGCGGCAAAGGTCATCTGGAAACACACGAACACATATTCCGGGATCACCACGCCATCGGTGAAGGTGGGCGCGGTCGAATCGGGCGTGATCCCGGCCAGGAACAGCCGGTCAAGGCTGGCGATGAACGGCTTGAGCACACCTTCGGCATCCGGCCCGAACGCCAGCGAATAGCCGAACACCACCCACAACAGCATGGCAAGGCAGGTGGCCGCGCCAATCTGCGTCATGGTGGAGAGCATGTTCTTGGACCGGGTGAGGCCGCCGTAAAACAGTTGCAGGCCGGGCAGCACCATCAGCAGCACCAGCAGCGTGGACACCAGCATCCAGGCTGTGTCGCCCTTGTTGGGTACGGGCGCTGCGTCTTGCGCCAGCACTGGCGCGGCGGTCATGAGCATGGCGCCGGCCAGCAGACCAAGGGCTTGCATTCTGCCGCACAATTTCGTCATCAACGTCCCCTGCAGTTTGTTCCCGGCCGTGCCCGCGCCGTGATGTTCATGTCTGGCCAACGACCTGGCCTGCGCCATGGCTGAACCGGTTGCTGCTGTGCGTCATATCCGACCATCCGGTTCCCCGCCCAGTCCTGATGCATAAGCCGTTCACCAAGCAAAATAAGGTGTTTGACGGTGCGTCGGGGTTGGCATGGCATCGCGTGGATGCGGGCCGGATTCGAAGCCGGCGCGCTGTTGACCGAGCCGGGCCCGGCTTGTACCGCGCCACGGCATTTCGGCAGGCATGATGGTGACACGCCCATTGGGCTGCCGCGCCAGCAATCTGATCCGAAACGAACGGTTTTTGTGCAGTGCAGCACAAATCGACGAATCGAAGCCCCAACAAGGCCGTCGACAGATTTCTCCCGCAACCTGTTCTGCTGACATAAAAAAAGGCCCGGAACCGAAGTTCCGGGCCAAGTAAATCCTTGGGGAGGATCGCCATATCGGCATGACCCTTTTGCACCGCACAACCGTATGCAACAATGCGCGAAAATGCGTAGACGGCTGAAAAATCGTCGCAGGCTTATCGCTCGCCGTTTCAGCCAAGCCGCTGGCGGCCCGTCGCCAGTGGCCCTATACAGTGGCCATGTCCGATCTGTTCGCTGCCACGCAAAGTTCGACCGATTATGATGCCAGCCATATCGAGGTGCTGGAGGGGCTGGAACCGGTGCGGCGCCGGCCCGGCATGTATATCGGCGGCACCGACGAGCGCGCCCTGCACCATCTGGCCGCCGAAGTGCTCGACAACGCCATGGACGAAGCGGTGGCTGGCCATGCCAACCGCATCGAGGTGACGCTGGAGGGTGACGGCAGCCTGACCATCAGCGACAATGGCCGCGGCATTCCCATCGATCCGCACCCGCGCTTTCCCGACAAATCGGCGCTGGAGGTCATCCTGACCATGCTGCATTCCGGCGGCAAGTTCAGTGGCAAGGCCTATGCCACCAGTGGCGGCCTGCATGGTGTGGGGATCAGCGTGGTCAACGCGCTGTCGGATGAAACGGTGGTGGAAGTCGCCCGCAACCGCGAGCTGTATCGCCAGCGCTTTTCGCGCGGGGTGCCGCTGGGGCCGATCGAAAGCCTGGGCGCGGTGTCCAACCGGCGCGGCACCACCGTGCGCTTTCACCCCGATGCCGAAATTTTCGGGACGGAAGCCAGCTTCCGCCCGGCGCGGCTCTACAAGCTCGCCCGGTCAAAGGCCTATCTGTTTGGCGGCGTCGAAATCCGCTGGCGCTGTGCGCCGGACCTGGCCAGCGCCGATGTGCCGGAAACGGCCGTGTTCACCTTCCCCGGCGGGCTGGCCGATCATCTGAAGGAACGGCTCGACAACCGCCCGCTGGTGGTGCCCGATCTGTTTGCCGGCCGCGCCGATCTGGCCGCCGCGCCCGACGGCCGGCCGATGGGCGCGGTGGAATGGGCCTGCGCCTGGCCGCAATGGGGCGAAGGCTCCGCCAGCTATTATTGCAACACCATCCCGACGCCCGATGGCGGCACCCACGAGGCC
The DNA here is from genome assembly GCA_964535865.1 of uncultured Sandarakinorhabdus sp. Lineage (GTDB taxonomy): Bacteria > Pseudomonadota > Alphaproteobacteria > Sphingomonadales > Sphingomonadaceae > Sandarakinorhabdus. The sequence continues at coordinate 2,975 of CAZHTW010000023.1, forward strand.
GGGCTGCGGCTGGCGCTGACGCGCGGGCTGAAAGGCTTTGCCACGATGAGCGGCAACAGACGCGCCGGCGAGCTGGCCGGCGAGGATGTGTTTTCCGGCGCGGAAATGATGCTGTCGCTGTTCATCCGCGACCCCCAGTTCCAGAGCCAGACCAAGGATCGGCTGACCAGCCCGGAGGCCACAAGGCTGGTGGAAAACGCCATCAAGGATCATTTCGATCACTGGCTGACGGCAAACGGCGAGCGCGGCAAGGCGCTGCTGGCCTTTGTGGTGGAGCGGATGGAAGACCGTTTGCGCCGCCGGCAGGAGGCCCAGGTCAAGCGCAAGACGGCGACGAGCAAATCATCGCTGCGCCTGCCCGGCAAGCTGACCGATTGTGCCCGTGATGACGCCGTGGGCACCGAATTGTTCATCGTGGAAGGCGATTCGGCCGGCGGCAGCGCCAAGCAGGCGCGGGACCGCAACACCCAGGCGATTTTGCCCATTCGCGGCAAGATATTGAACGTCGCCAGCGCCAACACCGCCAAGATCGGCGCCAACAGCGAGATCGCCGATCTGGGCCAGGCGCTGGGCTGCGGCACGCGCGACAAATACAACCCCGAACATCTGCGTTACGAACGCATCATCATCATGACCGATGCCGATGTGGACGGTGCCCATATCGCCACCTTGCTGATGACCTTCTTCTTCCGCGAGATGCCGGGCCTGGTGCGCGATGGCCGGCTCTATCTGGCGCAGCCGCCGCTCTATCGCCTCGCGGCCGGCGGCACCGTGGCCTATGCCCGTGATGATGCCCACCGGCTGGAATTGATGAAGTCGGTGTTTGCCGGCCGCACCAAGGTTGAGGTCAGCCGCTTCAAGGGCCTGGGCGAGATGAACCCGTCGCAGCTGAAGGAAACCACCATGGACAAGGGCAGCCGCTGCCTGATCCGGGTGAAATTGCCCGACAGCGCCGACGCCCGCGCCGATGTTGCCGATCTGGTGGAGCGGCTGATGGGCCGCAACCCGGAGCATCGCTTCCAGTTCATCCAGAGCCACGCCACCTCGATCGAGGCCGACGCCATCGACGCATAGCGCCAGTTCAGCGCGGCCGCGCCACCGCCGGATTGCCTTCGGCGACATGGCCATCGGGCACATCACGGTTGACCAGCGCGCCGGGCTGCACCACGCAATCGGCCCCCACGGTGATGCCGGGCAGGATGATGGCGCGCGCGCCCACCAGCGTGCCGGCGCCGATGCGCGTGTCCATATAGATGCCGCGGGTGAGATCATGGGTCAGCACCACGGCCTCCTCCCCGATCATCGTGTTGGCGGCAATGTGGATGCCCTTGGGCCAGGTGCGATCGATCAGGGCAGTTGGCGCAATCCAGGCGCTTTGGTGCACGTCCATCTTCCAGACATGCTTGCGCACCAGAAACTGCATGATCTGCGTGAAGCTTTTCGGTCGTGCCATGCTGCCCTCTGTGGGTTGCTTTTTCACGCCCCGCGGCGATTTACAAGCCGGCTGATTGCACGGTATCGCTTGGCCGTGGCAATCATGTCCCTCAACCAGTTGCGGCCCTTGCGGCTGTTTCTCACCGGCCTGCGGCGGCGCTGGCTGGAATGGCGCATGGGCATCCGCATCGATGCATCGGCCAGCATCTCGCTGTCCAGTCGCTTCATCGGCGGCCAGCCCGGCGGCATCAGCGTGGGGGCCGATACGCTGGTGGCGTTCAAGACGCTGCTGGATGCCCGCGATCTCGCCACCGGCACCGTCAGGCCCATCCGCATCGGGCAACGCTGTTTCATTGGCGGCGGCAGCATGATCATGCCGGGGGTGACGCTGGCCGACGAGGTGATCGTGGCGGCCGGCGCGGTGGTGTTCCACGATGTGCCGGCCCGGTCGATCGTCGCCGGCAACCCGGCCCGGGTGGTGCGCAGCGACATCAAGGTCGGCCGCTTTGGCCGGCTTGAAGGCGCCAACGAGAACACCAGGCGGATGTACAAGCTCTGATCGCGGCGGCGACCCCGTAAGCCGGATTATCCCGCCACCGCCGCATCATAGGCTTCGCTGGCGGCCATCCATTGTTCCTCGGCCGTGGCAATCTCGGTGTCCAGGCTGCCGCGCCGCAGCATCAGCGCGGTGATGTCGGCCGGAGCCTGGGTCATCTGCTCCTCCACCGCTTCGCGTTCGGCGGTCAGGCGGGTGAGCCGGGCTTCGGCGGCCAGCATCACCTTGCGCAACGGCTGCGCGGCTTCGCGGCGGGCGGCGGCCTGGCGGCGGGCTTCCTTGGGATCAATGCGCTGCACCTTGGGCGTGGGCGCGGCGGCCGGCGGATTGTCGTTGGATTTCGACAGGATCAGCGCCTCATAATCATCGATGCTGCCATCAAAGGGCGTGGCGCGGCCGGCATCCACCAGCACCAGCCGGTCGGCGGTGGCCTCGATCAGGTGGCGATCATGGCTGACCACCACCACCGCGCCTTCATAACCGGCCAGCGCCTGCACCAGCGCCTGGCGGGCATCGATATCCAGGTGGTTGGTCGGTTCATCCAGCACGATCAGGTGCGGTGCATCGCGCGTCACCAGCGCCAGCGCCAGCCGGGCGCGCTCGCCGCCGCTCATCGTGCCGATCTTTTGCTCGGCCGTCGGCCCGCTGAAGCCAAAGCGCCCCAGTTGCGCCCGCACGGCCGACGGCGAGGCGCCCTTCATGGCCCGGCTCATATGCTGCAGGGGCGTGGCGTCGCGGTCCAGCTCTTCCACCTGATATTGGGTGAAATAGCCCACTTTCAGCTTGCCGGTGGCGTTGCGCGCGCCGCTCATCGCCGGCAGCTGGCCGATCATCAGCCGCGCCAGCGTCGTCTTGCCGTTGCCGTTGCGGCCCACCAGCGCCATGCGGTCATCCGGATCCAGCCGCAGATCAAGGCCGGAGAGCACCGGATTGCCGTCATAGCCCACCTGGGTCTGATCCAGAGTCACCAGCGGCGGCCGCAGCGGCGCCGGGCTGGGGAAATCAAACTTCATCGTGGGATCGGTGGCGGCTTCGGCCACCGGCTGCATGCGGGCCAGCGCCTTGGCCCGGCTTTGCGCCTGCTTGGCCGTGGAGGCGCGGGCGCTGTTGCGGGCCACATAATCCTGCAACTTGGCACGCTGCGCCGCCTGGGCGGTGCGCGCGGCTTCCAATTGCGCCAGCCGTTCGGCGCGCTGCCTTTCGAAACTGTCGTAATTGCCGGTATAAAGCGTCACCTTGCCGGCTTCGAGATGCAATATCTGGGTGACGACGCGGTTGAGCAGGTCACGCTCGTGGCTGATCAGCACGATCAGGCCGGGGTAGGACAGCAGGAAATCCTCCAGCCACAGCGCCGATTCCAGATCGAGGTGGTTGGACGGTTCGTCGAGCAGCAGGATATCGGGCGAGGTGAACAACAGGCTGGCCAGGGCCACGCGCATGCGCCAGCCACCGGAAAAACTGTCGAGCGGGCGGGCCTGCATCGCCTCGTCAAAGCCCAGGCCCTTCAGGATGCGGGCGGCGCGGGCCGGCGCGGTATAGGCATCGATGGCGATCAGCCGCTCGTGCAGATCAGCCAGGCGCTCGGGCGCTGCGCCGGCTTCCTCTTCGGCCAGCAGGGCGGCGCGTTCGGTGTCTGCCGCCAGCACCGTTTCAAAGGCGCACGTGTCGCCCGATGGCGCATCCTGCTTCAACCAGCCCATCCGGGCGGCGCGCGGCTTGTCGATGCGGCCGCCATCCACATCCAGCACGCCGGCCATCGCCTTCATCAGCGTGGATTTGCCGGCGCCATTGCGGCCGATCAGGCCAACACAGCCGCGCGCCGGCAGCGTGACCGAGGCATTGTTGATGATCGGGCGGCCGCCCATGCGGATGACAAGATCGGTGAGCGACAACATGGGCGGCCCCTAGCAGGCGGGGGCGCATCCGGCTAGGCTTGGCCACATGATCAACCGCCGTGTCCTGTTGCTGATGCCGCTTGTGGCCGCCGCCCCGTTGCGGGCGCAGCCCGTTGATGCGCTGGCACAGGCGGTCGCCACCTGCTGGGCGGCGCGCGGCGTGCGCTTCACCCCGGATCAGATCGCGGCCCGCATCAACGGCCGCCGCGGCAAGGCGGCCCTGCTGGCACTGGCCGGTGCGACCACCAACGCGGATGGCGACGACGAGGAAACCGCCGTTGAAATCGCCTGGGAAGCAGGCACGGCGCCCTCACCGGCCGAACCGCTGCTCTACCGCGATCTTGGCCGCGGCCTGCCCGCCGTGGCGCTGGATCTGGCCGGGCAATGGTGGCTGCTCACCAGCCATGAGAGCGGCCTGTTCGCCGCGCGCCACCCGATCAGCGGCGAAACACGGGTGCTGGCACGGGCCGCCCTGCAGCTGATCGGCCGGCCGGTGATTGCCGGGGCCTGAGGCCCTAAGGCTTTGGCGCCGGCGCCGGGCTGACGAAGTTGCCGGCGTCGCCCGGGAAGGCGATCGGGCTTTCGCTGCCATCGGCGGCGATGCTGGACACGCCGAAGAACCAATCGTCGATCACCACGCCCTCCAGCGTCAGGCTGGTGGCATCGGCCGGGGCGGTGCGGCTGTGCTGCCACTGGTTGGCCGTGGTGTCGCGCCACCAGATCTTGTAACCGGCGGCGCCCTTCACCGGGGTCCAGCTCACCTTGGTGTCGGGGCTGACCTGGCCGCTGATGGTGACGGCCGGCGGCATCGGGGCGCGGGCCAGCGCCGCCAGGGCGGCCACGTTCAATCGGGTCACCTTGGCCAGATAGGCAAAATCCACCCCATCGATCAGGTCGCCATAGCTGCGGCCCTTGTCCACCCGCACATTCTGGTGCTGCCGGTCATAATGTTCCACGCTTTCGGTGATGCGCACCGCCGGATAGCCGGCCTCCAGCAGCCGCGTCTGATCCCCGCCGCGGCCGAAACGGTCGGTGCGGTAGATCATCTTCACATCAAGGCCATTGACACTGTGATCGGCCAGCCCATCGATGAAGCGCGCCAGATTGCGGGAGGGTGAGTCCACCTCGCCACCGTTATAGCGGCGGCGATTGGCCTGGGCCGGGGTTTCCACCGCCTTGGTGCCTTCGGAAAACACCCGCACATGGCCCGAATCCTTCATGCCCGATGCGCCGGTGCTGTTGCCGATGATGTCGTTGTTCAGCACGGCCTCCACCGTCCAGCCATGGGCGCGGGCGAAATCGGCCAGCACCTTGCCGCCGTTGAGGCCCTGTTCCTCGCCCGACAGCACGGCATAGACGATGGTGGCCGGAAATTTGTGCCGGGACAGCACGCGGGCGGCCTCGATCACCGCGGCGGTGCCGCTGCCATCATCATTGGCACCCGGCGCATCGCCCGTGCTGTCGAGCGGGTCGCCGTTGCGGCTGTCGATATGGGCGGACATGATGATGAAGCGATCCGGGTCGCTGGTGCCGGGCTGGATGGCCAGCACGTCGACAATCTCGGTGGGGGTGGGCAGCCGATCCCCGGTCACCACTTCGGATGGCTTGATGATGGTGAGGCAGTTGCCGCAGGCCGTGCTGAAGCCCTTGAACCGGTCTTCCGCCCAGCGCCGCGCCGCGCCGATGCCGCGCGTGGGGCTGGCCGTGTCGCTGGCGCTGTGGCGGGTGCCAAAGCTGACCAGGCGGGTGATGTTCGCCTTCAGCTCGGCCTCGCTCACGCCACCCGCCAGGGCGCCCGGCGCCGGATCGGCCGCCAGGGCCGGGGCGGCCACACAGGCCAGCAGCAGCATCGGATATTTCATGGTTCGTCCCCGGTTTTAAAAATGCAAAATCGCCGTATCAGCCGCCGGCTGTGGTGAGAAAGGCGACCAGATCGCGCACCTTGGCCTGGCGCCATTGCGGCGTGGGCGCCGTCAGCCACCAGTTGCCAGCCGCCGGCACCGGCGCGGCCATGGCCACCACCCGCCCGGACGCCAGATCCCCCGCCGCCAGCAAGGCCGGCACCCGCGTCTTGCCCAATCCGGCCGCCGCGGCATCAATGGCAAGGCCGGCATCGGCCAGCGTGAGCGCGCTGTCCACGCCGGGTGTTTCCGGATCGAACGGGTGCGCGATGCAGGGCGCATCCGGGCCCGCGCCAGGTGCAGCGACCATCACCATCTGCTCATCGCCCAGGGTGCGGCCGTGTATGCCCTCGGCCTGGGGTTCGCTGCCAAAATACAGGGCGAGATCGAGATTGGCCTGGGTGAAATCCACCTCGCCGCTGTCGTGCGCGATGATCGAAAAGCGCAAACCGGGGTGCAGGCGGCCATAGTCGGCCAATCTGGGGGTGAGAAACTTCGCCACCAGCGCACGCGGCGCGGCAAGGCTCAGCACCTTGCTCGATTGCCCGGCCTGCATCAGCCGCACTGCCTCTTCAAAGGCCAGGAACCCGGCCTGCAGGGCCGGCAGCGCCTGTTCGGCTTCCGGCGTCAATTCCAGATTGCGGGTCAGGCGGCGGAACAGCACCACGCCCAGCGTTTCCTCCAGCGCCCTGATCTGCTGGCCCACGGCCGCCGGTGTCACCGCCAGTTCGTCGGCAGCGCGGGTGAACGACAGGTGGCGCGCGGAAGCTTCGAACACGCGCAGGGCATTGAGGGGCAGATGGGTGCGTTTCATGGCACCAATGTGGCCCGCGGGCTGGCGGCGATCAATGCACCGCCGGCCGGTTGCCCGGCAATTCCAGCACAAAGGCCGGCACATCAACCGAAAAGCGCGTGCCGTCTTCCGCCATCATCTTGTAGCGGCCTTCCATGCGGCCGTGCGACGTGGCCAACGGACAGCCGGAGACATAATCATAGGCGCCGCCCGGCACGATCAGCGGCTGCACGCCCACCACGCCATCGCCAACCACCTCTTCCACCCGGCCATCGGCATCGGTGATCAGCCAGCGCCGCGCCATCAGGCGCACCGCTGCCGTGCCATGGTTTTCCACCCGCACATGATAGGCCCAGACGAAATAGCCGCGATCCGGATCGGATTGATCGGGCAGGAAATGCGGCGCCACCCGCACCGTCAAGTCGCCGGTGGTGGCGCTGTAGGGGAACATCTGCCCGATCACGCTCATAAGCCAGCTTCCTTCAGGGCCTGATCCAGATCCTCGATCAGATCATCCGGGTCTTCCAGACCGATGGACAGGCGCAACATGCCTTCGGTGATCCCCATTTCCGCGCGGATTTCCGGGGACACACTGGCATGGGTGGTGCTGGCCGGATGCGTCATCAACGATCGCGAATCGCCCAGATTGTTGGAGATATCGATGATCTGCAGCGCATCGAGCAGCGCCTGGGCCTGGGGGCGCCCGCCATCCAGATGCATGGCGATGATGGTGCCGCCGGCCTTCATCTGCCGGGCCGCCAGGTCATGCTGGGGATGGCTGGCCAGGCCCGGATAGATCAGGCGCGGCACCCGGCCATCAAGCGACTGCGCCACCTTGAGGGCGTTGTCACACTGGCGGCGCACGCGCAGGTCCAGCGTTTCCAGGCTCTTCAACACCACCCAGGCGTTGAATGGTGACAGATTCGGCCCGGTGTGGCGGGCAAAGGCGAGATAGACATCGTTGATCCACTGTTCGCTGCCCACCACGGCCCCGGCCAGCACGCGCCCCTGCCCGTCCATCAGCTTGGTGGCGCTGTAGGCCACGATATCGGCGCCAAGCTCCAGCGGCTTCTGCACGATGGGGGAGGCAAAGGCGTTATCGACCATCACCAGCGCGCCGGCATCATGGGCGATATCGGCAATGGCGCGGATGTCACACAGATCAAGGCCGGGATTGGTCGGGGTTTCCAGGAAGAACGCCTTGGTGTTGGGCCGCCGCGCCTTTGCCCAGGCATCATTGTCGCGCGCATCCACCGTGGTGGTTTCGATGCCGAAGCGCGGCAGGATCGTGTCCACCAGCACCCGGCATGATCCGAACAGCGCCCGGCCCGCCACCAGATGATCGCCGGCCGACAGGGTGGAGAGCAGCATGCCGGTCATCGCCGCCATGCCGGTGGCCGTGGCGCGCGCGGCCTCGGCCCCTTCGATCAGGGCGATGCGCTTTTCCAGCATGTCCACTGTGGGGTTCTGCAGCCGGCTATAGGTCATGCCGGGCCGCTCGCCGCGGAACCGGGCGGCGGCTTCCTCGGCATTGTCATAGCAATAGCCCGAGGTCATGAAGATGGCTTCAGAGGTTTCGCCCACGTCCGTGCGCATGGTGCCACCGCGCACCATCTGCGTGGCGGGGCGCCACCGCTTCACAAGCTCCTGATCCTGGCCGGCGTGTCGTTTCATGAAAAAATGATAATGGACAGCGCGTTTGAGTGCAATGAAGCGACAGGCTTTCTTGCCAAAGCGTCACGTTGGATTGACAGTGACTGTCAGTCCGGCTTGACAGTCGGTGCCGCCTTGTCGCCCTGCACGATCAGCAGATACATCACTGGCGTCACCACCCGGCTGAGCAGCGTGGACGACACCAGGCCGCCGATGATCACCCAGGCCAGCGGACCATAAAGGCCGGAGCCTGACAGCGCCAAGGGCAGCAGGCCGCCAATCGCCGTCACACTGGTGAGCAGCACCGGCAGGAAGCGCACCTCGCCCGCCTCCTCGATCGCATCGCGCAACGGCCGGCCGGCCTCGCGCAGTTGGGTGGTGAAATCCACCAGCAACAGGCTGTTCTTGATCTCGATCCCGATCAGCGCGACGAACCCGATCACGGCCGTGTAACTGAGCGAATTGCCGGTGAGGAACAGCGCCACCAACCCGCCGAACAGGCCAAGCGGGATCACCCCGGCCACCACCAGGGTTTCGCGGAAGCGGCCGAATTCGATCACCAGCACCGCCAAAATGCCAAACACCGCCAGCGCGATGATCGGCCCCAGCCCGCCAAAGCTGCGCGCCGCGGTTTCGGCTTCGCCGCCAATGTCAAAGCGATAGCCATCGGGCAGCTTGACCTGTTTGATCGCCTCCACCACCGCCGTGTTCACCTTGGCGGTGAGATAGCCTTCAGCCACCTGCGAATCGACATAGACGATCCGGCTCTGGCGCTCGCGGTTGATGCGCGGCGGGGCGGAATCCAGATAGGGGCGGGAAATTTCGCGCAGTGGCACCGCGCCAGCGCTGCCCGGCACATAGATATCGTTCAGCACGGCCACATCATGGCGTTCCGCCAGCGGCAGCCGCACGATCACATTGTAACTGTCCCCTTCCACATCGCGGAACCGCCCGGCGGCTTCCCCGGCCAGCGCCAGACGCAAGGCGCGGCGCGGCGCGCCCGGCGCCACGCCCAGCAGGGCCGCCTTGTCACCATCCAGCCCCAGATTGAGGCGCGGCGTGTCCACCGCCACCGGATTGCGCACGTCGCGCGTGCCCGGCACCTTGCGCATCACCGCCTCGGTCTCAGCCGCCAGCCGCTTGAGCACATCAAGTTCCGGGCCCACGATGCGCACCTGGATCGGTGCGTCGATGGGCGGGCCGTTCTGGAAGATCTTCACCACATATTGCGCCTCGGGATTGGCGGCGAGCCGCTGGCGCAGCCGTTCCACCATTTCGGGGCTGCCCGGCTTCTCCCAGGCTTTCAGCGTCACCAGCACTTCGCCGATGTTGCTGCGCTGATCATTGTTGTTCTGGTTATAGAAAATGCGCGGATTGGCCTTGCCGATGTTGGCAGCGATGCCGGTCACATTCGGCTCATCCTTCAGGGCCTCCTCCACCGCTTTCACGGCGCGATCGGTGGCGGGAATGGCCGTGCCTTCGCTGGCCGTCACCTGCACGGTGAAATAGGGGGTTTCGGCGGGCGGAAACAGGCTGGAGCCAATGAACGGCACCAGGCCGAGCCCCGATATGATCAGCAGCGTCGCCGCCAGCATGGCCCGCCACGGGTGGGTGAGGCTCCAGTGCAGCACCGGCTGATAAAAGCGGTGGATGCCGCCGTTCACCGCCTGCAGGAACCGGTTGCCATGCTCGCTTTCTTCCCGCGGCAGGATGCGGCTGGCCAGGAACGGCACGATGGTGAGCGACACCAGCAGCGAGGCCGCCACCGTGCCCAGCACGGCCACCGGCAGGCTGCGGGTGAATTTGCCGGCGCCTTCCGGCAGCATGGTCAGCGGCAGGAAGGCAAAGAGCAGCACGAAGGTGCAGCCGATCACCGCCACGGCAATCTGGGTGGTGCCATCAATGGCGGCCTGTTCGCGTTTCTTGCCCATGCGCAGATGGCGGGCGATATTTTCCGTCACCACGATGCTGTCGTCCACCAGCAGGCCAAGCGCGATGATGAAGCCCGAAATCGCCAGCTGATTCAGCGTGAAGCCGCTCCAGCCCAGCACGGCGACACCCATCGCCAGGCTGAGCGGCACCGACACCATCACCACGATGCTGGCGCGAAAGCCCAGCGGCAGCAGCGTGATCAGCACCAGGCCGAGCGCGATGCCGAAATCCCGGCCCAACTGGCCCAGCTTGCGGGCGATGTCGTCGCTCTGGTCAAAGGCCACCACCAGCTTCACATCCGGCGGCAACAGCGCGCGATAGGCTTCGGCCGCCTTCACCGCGCCATTGCGGATGTCGAGCACGTTCAGCCCGTCCTTCTGGGTCATCGTCACCCAGATGGCGCGCTTGCCGTTGTACCGCGCGAAATGCGGCTGCTCCTCATAAGCCCAGCCCACCTGGGCAATATCCTTCACGCGCACGATGCGGCCGCCCTGGGCGCGCACCGGTTCATCGGCCAGTTCCGCCACCGAACGATAGGCGCCGCCGGCCTGCACGTTCAGCCGGGCTTCGCCGGATTGCACCGCGCCCGGCGGCAGATCCTGGCCGCCGCTGCGCAGCGCATCGGTCACGGCGGTGGCCGGAATGCCCAGCTGCGCCATGCGCCCGGTATCGAGCGCCACGCGCATTTCCGGCGTGGGCAGCGCGTGCACCCGCGCCCCGCGCACACCCGGCACCCGGATCAGCCGTTCGCGCAGATCCTTGGCGATCTTTTCCAGCCGGCGATAACTCGCGGTGTCAGACACCAGCGCAAACTGCAGCACGGCAGCTTCGGTGGTGCGCGATTTCTGGAACTCCAAGCGGTTGAGCGCGCTGGGCAAATTCTGGCGGATCGCGTTCACCTCGCGCACGATCTCGTCGTAATTCTTTTCCGGGTCACCATCCCAGCTGAATTCGCCCGTGATGATCGCGGTCGAATCGGTGGAGCGCGATTGCACCTTCACAATGCCATCCAGGCCCTGGATCACATCCTCGATCGGCTTGGCGATGGTGCTTTCCATGTCGGCCGGTTCGGCCCCCGGCACATTGGCAATCACGCTGATGAACGGCGACGGAAAATGCGGATCAACCGAACGCGGAATGCTGAAAAACGCCGACGTGCCCAGCGCCGCCAGCGCCAGAAACACCACCAGCGTGATCTGCCATTTCTGGATGGCAAAGCGGATGATGCCGTTCATTTGGGCGCGCCCGTCACCACCACCGCCTGGCCATCGCGCAGCCGGTCAGCGCCGGTCACCACGACCTGCTCGCCGGCTGACAGGCCAGACGTGATCACCACGCCATCGCTGCCCACCGGGCCCAGCGCCACCAGCCGGCTGCGCACCCGGCGTCCGCCCGGTTCATAGACATACACAAAGCCCTCGTCCGCCCGCGCACCAAACACCGCGGTGGCCGGCACCCGGATCGGCGCGCCCGGCAAGGCCGCGCCCAGGCGCAGCCGCGCCCGGCCGATCTGGCCCGATGCCAGCCGCGCGTCGGCCGGCAGTTTCACTTCGATGCGGAAGGTGCCGGTGCCATCGTCGCCGCGCGCGCCCACTTCACTCACCACGCCGGCCAGCGGCTGGCCCGCCAGCGCCGGAATGCTCACCTCGGCGCTCTGGCCCGGCTTCACCCGCGCCGCATCCCGGTCTGCCAGCGGCAGCCGCAGCACAAAGCCCTGGTTCATCTCGCCCAGCGTCAACACCGGTGCACCCGGCTGGGCGATCTGGCCCGGCTCCCCCGGCCGCGCCAGCACCACGCCGGCCGATGGCGCCACCAGCGCCGCCAGTTGCACATCGAACCGGGCCGCGCGTGCCCGCGCCGCGGCGGCCGCCATGCTGGCCCGCGCCTGTTCCACGCGCGGTGCCGTCACCCAGCCTTTGGTGAACAGATCTTCGGCGCGCTTCACATCGGCCTGCGCCCGCACCACTTCGGCCTGCGCCGACGACATATTGGCGCCAAGCGATGTGGTGTCGAGCCGCGCCAGCACCTGGCCGGCGCGCACCCGATCGCCTTCGCGCACCAGGATCGCGGCGATGCGGCCGGGGCTGTTGAAGCTGAGCGCGGTTTCGCGCTTCAGGCGCACCGTGCCGGAAACCTCCAGCACATCATTGGCATTGGCCGGCGCCGCCGTCACCAGCCGCACCGGCGCCGATGCTTCGGCCACCGGCTTGGCAGGCTCGTCCCTGGCGCCGCATCCGGCCAGCGCCAGCGTGGCCACGCCCAGCCACAGCACCCGGTTACTGGTGGCAAGAAGGGAATTGACCATGCGCTGCGCCTGCTTTGCTGATGCCCAAAGCCATCCGGCCACCACGGCCAATTGGCTTTTGATTGCGACTCAGCATTATCGGCTGCTGCGATCGGACGCAAGATTTTTGAGCATGGCTCAAAAAGTCACAGCCGCCCGGCAGACAAGGCTGCCGGGCGGCTGTGTGGCTGTCAGTCCTGAATGGCCAGGGCGTTCACGGTGAACGCCAGGCTGCCCGGCTGGCCCTCGCCGGGTGCCAGCACCAGTTCGGCCAGGATATGCCCGGGAATGGCGATGTCCACGTCCGGCAATTCGGCCTGCAGCCGGGCCAGCGCCGCAGCGGCACCTGGCCCATCCAGCCGCAGGTCCAGTTCATGGCGGCCGCCCACCATGGTGAGGCTGGCCCAGTCGCGGCAGCGCAGCTCCTCGATCACCAATTGTGCGCCGTGCGGGGCCACCATGGCCTTCACGGCGCGCAGGATCGCGGCCTGCACCCGATCAGCGTGCGGACGCATGGCAGCCCCCTTCCGCTTGAGCGCCATCGGTCATGCCGGCGATATGGGCCAGCACCCGCGCGCTGGTGCTGGCGCGCGGTTCGCGGCCGCGCCGCAGATCGAACACGAATCGGGGATCGCCCGCCACCTGGCGGCCAAAGCGCGAGGGCGCCAATTGATGGGTACGCAAATATCTTTCCACGACAGGCAACAGGCTCATGTCGTCAACTCCCTACTGAAAGCGAACAATATTCCACCCGACCCCTCGCGATTCGGTTGGAATAGCTGTTTATCAAAGGTGGAATCCTACTAGTCTAGGGAAAAAACTACTGTTATGAGCCCCCCGGTGGGCTTGGAGAGGAGGCCCGCGGGTCATGGACACCAACGCTATCCGGCAACGGCTGGACGCGCTGATCACGTCGAGCGGTGAGGATTATGCCTCGCTGTCGCGGCGGCTTGGGCGCAACGCCAGCTATATTCAGCAGTTTATCAAGCGCGGCGTGCCGCGCCGCCTGTCCGAATCCGATCGGCGCATCCTGGCGCAGCATTTCGGCATCGCCGAACATCTGCTCGGCGGCCCGGCCGATGAAAGCCGCGCCATTCTGCCGCGCCCCGGCCTCGCCCGCGCCGCCGAAGACTATGTGCTGGTTCCACATTATCAGATCCGCGCCTCCGCCGGCGCAGGCACATTGCCCGATTCGGAGGCACCCGCCGCCGCCATCGCCTTCCAGGCCGGCTTCATCCGCGATCTGGCGCCGGGCCCACCCGAACATCTCGCCATCCTCAGCGTCGATGGCGACTCCATGTTCCCCACCCTGGCCAACGGTGACCAGATCCTCATCGACACCGCCGACCGCGTGCGGCTGCGCGACGGCATCTATGTGCTGCGCGTCGATGATGCCCTGATGGTCAAACGCCTGTCCCTCAACCCCGCCACCCGCCGCCTCACCATCCAGTCCGACAACGACGCCTACCCCAGCTGGCCCGATTGCGACCCCACCGCCATCCACATCATCGGCCGCGTGGTGTGGGTGGGCCGCAAACTGCGATAGGGATTTGCCTGTCCGGGAGACAAGATCCTCCCCATTCGCACAATGGGGAGGGGGACCGCACGTAGCGTGGTGGAGGGGCCTGGGGCCGGCCGTTCCAGCGGCAGAGAAAAAGAACGCCTCCGGCGGCCAGGGTCGAGGACCCTGGACCCGTGCCATCGGGGCAGCCCCCTCACGCCAACCGCATCATCCCGGCCAACGCCGGGACCCATCGCCCAAACGTGCCACCGTGGGCCTGCATTGACTTTTGCCGCCCGCAAAGCGAGATTCCGGCCATGGACGACACGCCCACCCGCCTGGCCGAACCGGCCCGCGCCTGGATCGCCGATCGCATTGCCAGCGGCGCCTGGCCGGATGAAGCGGCCTATCTCAACCATCTGGTGGCCCGCGATCGCGACGATGTGGAGCGGCTGGCCGCCCTGCATGCGGCGCTGGATGAAGGCGATGCCAGCGGTATCTGCGACCTGAGCATCGAGGACATCATCGCCAAAGCCCGCGCGCGCAACCTTGCCAAGGCTTAGATTCACCACCGCCGCGCGGCGCGATCTTGATGCCATTTACGATCATGGCTTTGCCACCTTCGGGCCAGCCACCGCCGATCGCTACGCTGCCATGCTGGTGGCAACGGCACAGTCCCTGCTGGCGTTCCCGCTGATGGGGCCGGAAGTGCCAGACCGCACCCCACCGCTGCGGCGCCTTTCGGCGGAAAGCCATGTGATCTACTATCGCCCCGATGCCGATGGAATCTTGGTGACGCGCATTTTGCACAGCCGCCAGATGCCGCGCCTACTCAGGTGAGCCGTGAGGGACAGTTAAGCCTACTGCTCCCGGATTCCCGAACAGAAGAGAGCCTCCGGCGGCCAGGGTCGCAGACCCTGGACCCAGGCATTTCAGGCAACACACAATGTCTGCTTCCGTCTTGCAGGCGGCGGCCAGCATCCAGCGCCGACCAAGCACCGTCATCCCGGTGCCCACCGCCCGTTCGCTATCCGGCCCAGCCACAAAAAGCGGCCCGCCTCTTTCGGGACGGGCCTCGCATTCACAGACGCATCACCATGGAACGGGTCCAGGGTCTGCGACCCTGGCCGCCGGAGGCAAGCTGCTTCCCTCCCTTACGCTCTCACTCCGCCGCCACGCCAAGCAGCCCGCCCTGCCGGTCATCAACATTCGCCGGCGCGGTTTCGCTGAGGGCCTTGGCGGTCTTGCGGCTGTCGAAGGCGTTCCACACTTCGTTCCAGTCGCCCTTGGTGGCGGCCTTCGAATATTCCGTCGCGCGGGCTTCGAAGAAGTTGGCATGTTCCACGCCGTTGAGCAGCGGGGTGAGCCAGGGCAGCGGGTGTTCTTCGATCATGTAGATCGGCGCCAAACCAAGCTGGCTGAGGCGCCAATCGGCGATGTAGCGGACGTAGCGCTTGATATCCTTGGGCGTCATGCCGCTGACCGGGCCCTGTTCGAAGGCCAGATCGATGAAGGCGTCTTCCAGGCGCACGGTGCGCTGGCACACATCGGCGATATCGTCGCGGATGCGGCTGGTGAGCACGCCGGTTTCGGCGCAGAAGGCGTGGAACAGCTTGATGATGCCTTCGCAGTGCAGCGATTCATCGCGCACGCTCCACGACACAATCTGGCCCATGCCCTTCATCTTGTTGAAGCGCGGGAAGTTCATCAGCATGGCAAAGCTGGCGAACAGCTGCAGGCCTTCGGTGAAGCCGCCGAACATCGCCAGCGTCTTGGCAATATCCTCGTTGCTGCTCACGCCAAAGCTGCTCATATAATCATGCTTGTCGCGCATTTCCTTGTAATTCAGGAAGGCGCTGTACTCGCTTTCGGGCATGCCGATCGTGTCGAGCAGGTGGCTGTAGGCCGCAATGTGAATGGTTTCCATGTTGCTGAAGCTGGTCAGCATCATCTTCACTTCGGTCGGCTTGAACACGCTGCCATATTTGTCGTGATAGCAATCCTGCACCTCCACGTCCGCCTGGGTGAAGAAGCGGAAGATCTGCGTCAGCAGGTTGCGCTCATGATCGGTGAGCTTTTGCGCCCAATCGCGGCAATCTTCGCCCAACGGCACCTCTTCCGGCATCCAGTGGATCTGCTGCTGGCGTTTCCAGAAATCATAGGCCCAGGGGTATTCGAACGGCTTGTAGCTTTTGGAGGCTTGAAGGAGGGGCATGGTCTTGGTCCTGGATTGATCAAATATCGGTTAAATTCGGGGCGCGATTGGGAGGGGGATTGGGCCAGAGGTCGTGGAATCCATGGCCCAATCCCCCGGTCCCTCCGGCCGGGCAGCATCCCGGCCGGTGCACTGCCCAGCGTGACGGCTGGGCAAGCCCGGGGCGCCGGCTGCCATCACTGGCAGGCCAGGCATTCATCATAATCGCGGCGTTCCACCTGGATCACCGGCGCTTCGGCGGTGTTGTCCGCCTCCACCCCGCCGGCGAAACCGGCGCGCTGCACGCTCATCGAGCGCAGATAATAGAGGGATTTGATGCCCAGTTCCCATGCGCGATAATGCAGCATGAGCAGATCCCATTTTTCCACATCGGCCGGGATGAACAGGTTGAGGCTCTGGGCCTGATCGATGAACGGCGTGCGATCGGCCGCCAGTTCGATCAGCCAGCGCTGATCAATCTCAAAGGCCGTGCGATAGGTGGCCTTCTCGTCGGCGGTCAGGAAGTCCAGATGCTGGACCGAACCGCCGCGTTCCAGGATGGAGTTCCACACCGCATCGCTGTTCTTGGCCTTGGAAATCAGCAGCTTTTCCAGATAGGGGTTCTTCACCACAAAGCTGCCCGAGAGCGTCTTGTGGGTATAGACATTGGCCGGAATCGGCTCGACACAGGCCGAGGTGCCGCCGCAGATGATGCTGATGCTGGCGGTGGGCGCGATGGCCATCTTGCAGCTGAACCGCTCCATCACGCCCATGTCGGCCGCATCCGGGCACGGCCCGCGTTCGGCCGCCAGGTTCATCGATGCCTGATCAACCTGGGCGCGGATATGCTTGAAGATGCGCATGTTCCAGCTCTTGGCCATGGCGCTTTCAAACGGGATGCCGCGCGCCTGATAGAAGCTGTGCAGGCCCATCACGCCCAGGCCCACCGAGCGTTCGCGCATCGCGGCATAGGCGGCGCGGTGCATGGCGGGTTCGGCGCGATCGATATAATCCTGCAGCACATTGTCGAGGAAGCGCATGCAATCCTCGATGAACTGCGGTTGATCCTGCCACTGGTCCCAGGTTTCGATGTTGAGCGACGACAGGCAGCACACCGCGGTGCGATCCTGGCCCAGATGGTCCTTGCCGGTGGGCAGGGTGATTTCCGAACACAGGTTGGACGTGGACACCTTCAGCCCCAGATCGCGCTGGTGCTTGGGCATGGTGCGGTTCACCTCATCGATGAAGATGATATAGGGCTCGCCCGTCGCCAGCCGGGTTTCGACCAGCTTGGTGAACAGCGCGCGGGCATCGACCTCGGCGCGCTTTTCGCCGGTCTTGGGGCTGACCAGATCAAATTTGCTGCCGTCGCGCACCGCTTCCATGAACTTGTCGGTGATCAGCACGCCGTGGTGCAGATTGAGCGCCTTGCGGTTGAAATCGCCGGACGGCTTGCGGATTTCGAGGAACTCCTCGATCTCCGGGTGGCTGACGTCGAGATAGACCGCCGCCGAACCGCGGCGCAGCGAGCCCTGGCTGATGGCCAGCGTCAGGCTGTCCATCACCCGCACGAACGGGATGATGCCGCTGGTCTTGCCGTTCAGGCCCACCGGCTCACCAATGCCGCGCACATTGCCCCAATAGGTGCCGATGCCGCCGCCGCGCGACGCCAACCAGACATTCTCGTTCCAGGTGCCGACAATGCCTTCCAGACTGTCTGACACCGAGTTCAGATAGCAGCTGATCGGCAACCCCCGCCCGGTGCCGCCGTTGGACAGCACCGGGGTGGCCGGCATGAACCACAGCTGGCTGACATAATCATAGATGCGCTGGGCATGGCCGGCATCATCGGCATAGGCCGCAGCCACGCGGGCGAACAGATCCTGATAGGATTCGCCGGGCAGCAAATAGCGGTCGTCCAGCGTGTCCTTGCCGAAATCGGTGAGCAGCGCATCACGGCTGCGATCCACCGTCACCGGGAATTTCCACGGCACGATCTCGCTGGTGCCCAAGGCCTCCTTGGGCCTGGCAGCGGCAGCGGCCGACGCAGCGGCCAGCACGCCCTGGGCCATGCTGGCCGCCAGCACGGCGCCGGCATCGCCATCGGAAGCGCGGGCTTCGGGAGCCAGGGTGGCATTGCTGTCTGTCATTTGAAATTCGCTCATGTCTGTCTCTCGCTCTCCATCATAGGAGGAGAACAAATCGGGGTCACGCTCTTATGTTGCCGCAGCAACAACTGTCCCCGATATCCACAGCGGCGCGCGGCGCTCGCTATCGTGTCCCCCGCCCCGCGGCCACCATCTATTGTGTCTGGCAGCTGCTGAACCACCATCAATAGTGCCACAGATCATGGTTGGCGCAAGTCCAATGTTTGCTTGACGTGCCCCGAAATGGTTGAATCGGCGGCGATTCATCCACAGGCAGGCACTGGTCTTGCGGCCCGGTCGTGGCCAATCAAGGGCTTGGCCGCACAAGGTCACACACCGCAAAAACCGCGCTGGCAACTGGACGCTGCCGGCCCGGCCGCCTATCACTGGGTG
Source organism: uncultured Sandarakinorhabdus sp. (assembly GCA_964535865.1). Lineage (GTDB taxonomy): Bacteria > Pseudomonadota > Alphaproteobacteria > Sphingomonadales > Sphingomonadaceae > Sandarakinorhabdus. The sequence continues at coordinate 21,658 of CAZHTW010000023.1, forward strand.
GCAAGCCTGCGGCCTGGCGCCGCGACCAGTCGAGGAGCCCAAGCCATGACCGTGATCCGCGAGGAGGATGTCATCACCTCCGTGGCCGATGCGCTGCAATATATCAGCTATTTCCACCCGATGGATTATATCCGGGCGCTGGGCCGGGCCTATGCGCTGGAAGAATCGCCGGCTGCAAAAGACGCCATCGCCCAGATCCTCACCAACAGCCGCATGTGCGCCGAAGGCCACCGCCCGATCTGCCAGGACACCGGCATCGTGGTCGCCTTCGTGAAGATCGGCATGAACGTCCGCTGGCAAGCCACGAAAACCGTTCAGGAAATGGTGAATGAAGGCGTGCGCCGCGCTTATCTCAATCCGGAAAACAAGCTGCGCGCCTCCATCGTGGCCGATCCCGCCTTCAGCCGGGTCAACACGCGCGACAACACGCCGGCGGTGGTCCACATCGAACTGGTGCCGGGCGACCATGTCGAGATCACCGTCTCGGCCAAGGGCGGCGGCAGCGAGAACAAGGCCAAGTTTGCCATGCTGAACCCCAGCGATTCCATTCGCGACTGGGTGGTGAACACCGTGCCGTTGATGGGTGCCGGCTGGTGCCCGCCCGGCATGCTGGGCATCGGCATCGGCGGTTCGGCGGAAAAGGCCATGTTGCTGGCGAAGGAATCGCTGATGGACCCCATCGACATGGCCGAGTTGAAGGCGCGCGGGCCGAACAGCCCGATCGAGGAGCTGCGCATCGAGCTGTATGACGCGGTCAATGATCTGGGCATTGGCGCACAGGGGCTGGGCGGGCTTTCCACCGTTCTGGACGTGAAGATCCTCGACACGCCAACCCATGCGGCCTCCAAACCGATCGCCATGATCCCCAATTGCGCCGCCACCCGCCACGCCCACTTCACCCTCACCGGCAATGGCCCGGCCTATCTGGAACCGCCGGCGCTGGCCGATTGGCCACAGGTGAACTGGACGCCGGACAAGGCCTCCATTCCGGTCAATCTCGACACGCTCACCCCGGCCGAAGTCGCCAGCTGGAAACCGGGCGACCGGCTGCTGCTGAACGGCAAGATGCTCACCGGCCGCGATGCCGCCCACAAGCGCATGGTGGACATGCTGGCCCGCGGCGAGACCCTGCCGGTCGATTTCACCAACCGGGTGATCTATTATGTCGGCCCGGTCGATCCGGTGCGCGATGAAGTGGTTGGCCCTGCCGGCCCGACCACGGCGACCCGGATGGACAAGTTCACCGAAGTGATGCTGGCCCAGACCGGCCTGATCGCCATGATCGGCAAGGCCGAACGGGGGCCGATGGGCATCGAGGCCATTGCGCGGCACAAGGCGGCCTATCTGATGGCGGTGGGCGGCGCGGCTTATCTTGTGTCAAAAGCCATCAAGGGCGCCCGCGTGCTGGCCTTTGAAGATCTCGGCATGGAGGCGATTTACGAATTTGATGTCAAGGATATGCCGGTGACTGTTGCGGTGGACTCCGAAGGCACAAGTGTGCACAAATCCGGTCCGGCGGACTGGCGGGAGCGTATTGCGGCAGCGCGAGCGAAACAGCCGACGTGATCGCCGCCCGCCCTGCCGCCGTTCTGTTCGACATGGACGGCCTGCTGCTCGATACCGAGCGGCTGATCCGCGATGCGATGGTGGCGGTGATGGCCGATCTGGGCTTTGCCATGCAGGCGGCGGACTATGCCGAGTTGATCGGCCGTCCCGAACCGGCGAGCCGGGCCATCATGCTGGCGCGGTTCGGCAGCGGCCTGGATTACGACAGCATGCGCGCCGAGGTGCGCCAGCGCATTCGGGATCAATGGGGGCCGGTGCGGCCGCTGAAGCCCGGCGCGGCGGACCTGTTGGCCCAGTTGAACGCAGCCGGCATCCCCTGTGCGGTGGCGACCAGTTCCGAACATGCCCTCGCCCGCGCCCATCTGGGCCATGCCGGCCTGCTGGATGGCTTTGCCGCCATCATCGGCTGTGATGATGTGAGCGCGGGCAAACCGCACCCCGAGCCCTATCTGGCCGCCGCCGCCCGGCTGGGTGCCGATCCTGCCGCCTGCCTGGCGCTGGAAGACAGCCACAATGGCATTGTTTCGGCGCATGGTGCCGGCTGCCAGGTGATCATGGTGCCCGATCTGTTGCCAGCCACACCCGAAATCCGCAGCCGCCTGCTGGCGGTGGCGGATGATCTTCACCAGGTGGGTGCGTGGCTGGCTGCGGCGGGCTGACGCAGGCGCCAGCGTTCACGCACGAGCAATCACCCATCTTCAATCTACACCCGTATATGGCTGTAACTGCGGGAGAAGATGGGCATATGATGACGATGAGCGGACACAAGCTGCGGCGGCCGTTTGAGCGGGCCACGATGTTGGCCTGTGCAGTGGCGCTGGCCGGCTGCACCGTGGCGGAAGCGCCGCCGCAGCCGATTGCCATTGCCCCCAGGCCCCGCCGCCCGCCCTTGCCGCCAACCAGCCGGAACCCACCCCTGAGGAAACCGCCACGGCTGAAATCATGTGGGCATTGCGCGGCGGCCTGAATGTGGCAGCGCTGGTTTGCAACGATCGTGCCATGACCGATGATTATAACCAGATGCTGAAGACGCATCGCAATCTGCTCAACGATGCCTATGCCGCCGAACAGGCGCGCTATCGCACGCTGCATGGCACCGCCGGCCCGGCCCGCCATGATGCGGCGATGACCAGGCTCTACAACGGCTTTGCCAGCGTGCCGGATCGCCGCCGGTTCTGCCTCACCGCCAGCCGCATCCTGGCCGATGCCACCGCCATCCCGTCCGATCGCCTGGCCGGCATCGCGCGCCGCGCACTGGTGACGCTGGAACCGGGCGCCCTGCAACTGATCAACAGCCGGGATTAGGCCAAAGCCGCCACCAGCGCGTCATAGGCCGGGATGGTCACGCCCATGTTGCCGCGGTTGCTGGCCACCGGGTGGCTGCCCAACCGGGCAATCACCACGCCGGCCTTGCGATCGACATAAATGCCCTGGCCGTGGACGCCCAGCGCCATGGCCTGGCCGCCGGCGCGGTGCCACCATTGGCTGGCATAGCTGCCATCCGGGTTGCCGGGATAGGCGATGTGGGCAAAGGCCGCCGGATCGCCGCCCCGGAACACGCGGGCCACCACGGCTTCCGGTATGATCTGCCGGCCATTCCAGCGCCCGCCCAGCCGCATCATCTCACCCACGCGGGCAATGTCGCGCAAACCGGCCATCAGGCCGCCGCCGCCAAAGGCCGTGCCCATCCGGTCCACGGCGATGGCGGCATCCTGTTCCATGCCCATCGGCTGCCAGAACCGGTCCCGGATCAGCGTGGCGAGGCTCTGCCCCGTGACCCGTTCCACCACCCATTGCAGCGTCTGGGTGTTGGGCGTGCGATAGACGAAATCACCGCCATGCGGGGCGTTCTGGCCCAGGCTGGCAACAAAGGCGAAATGGCCATCAGGCCCGTCATAATCGGCCATGCGCGGCATCCACGCCCCGGCAATGCTCATGCGCTGCACGTCCGACAGGCCGGACTGGCCGGCAACATAATCCTCTGAAAAGGCAAGGCCGGTGCGCATGTCGAGGATCTGGCGAATGCTGGCATTGCCCAGGCCCGATCCGCGCAATTCCGGCACGTGATCGCTGGCCTTCGCATCGTCCTGTAACTGGCCGGCCGCAATCAGCATCTCGGCCAGCAGCCCGACAAAGCTTTTCGTCACCGAAAACAGGATATGCTGGGTGTCGGGCCGGGTGACGCCGAACCAGCGTTCATAGACCACCCGGCCATGGTGCAGCACCATGATGGCATCGGTGTAGGTGGCGGCCAGCGACTGTTGCCACGTCATCGACTGGCCGGCCAACGTCGTCAACATCACTGCGTCCAAATCATCGCGCAACGCCAGCGGCAGGTCGCTTACCGGCCCGGCGCGGGGGATGGACGTGGTGGGCACCAGATCGCGCATGTTGGAAAATCCCCAGCGCCACTGCGGAAAGCGCCACATCGATCCATCATCCCAGCGCACCTGGGCGGCGGCCGGCGGCGGCGAGCCCGCCATCCAGCCCATGGCCACCGGATCGCTGCTGGCGGCATCGGCTGCATGGTCATGGGGCTGGCCGGAAAGGTGCAGAGACGGTGTGAACATGATGTGCATTCGGGCAGCCCGTTGGCCACCCCCTCCCCTTGGTGTTGCTTGGCAGTGATGCTAGGCCGGTGGCATCCAACCGGCAAGGAGGCCTGATGATGCGCGCTGCCCTGTTCACCCTCGCCCTGCTCGCCGCCGGCACGGCACAGGCCGACACCCCGGAACAGCGGTTGGCCGCCGCCGGTCTCACCCTGCCGCCGCCCAACCAGCCCATCGGCCTTTACGTGCCTGCCGCGCGCAGCGGCAAATTGCTGTTTCTGGCTGGCCACACCGAATGCCCGATCAAGGCCACCGGCAAGCTGGGCGCGACCATGGACGTGGCCGCCGGCAAGGCCAACGCCGCCAGCGTGGCGCTGTGCATGTTGGCCACGCTGAAGGCCGAACTGGGCGAATTGTCCCGGGTGAAGCGGGTTGTGCGGGTGATGGGCCTGGTCAATGCCACGCCCGAATTCACCGATCATCCCGCCGTGATGAATGGCTTTTCCGAAGTGATGGCGACAGCCTTTGGCGATGCCGGCAAGGCCCCGCGCACGGCTGCCGGTGCGGGCAGCCTGCCGCGCGGCATTCCGGTGGAAGTCGAAGCCGTGGTGGAACTGAAATAACCCGCCGGCTCAATTTGCCGCTGCCATTGACCGTGCCGCCGCCGCCGGGCCACACAGGGGCGGGGTCCAATGTTTTGCACGCAGGGATTGATCGCTTGATTCGAAACTTCATGCCGGTCGCAGTTGCGGCGCTGCTGGCCTCCACCGCCGCGATTGCGGGCACCGAACCGCTGTATCAGACCGCGCCCGCCTGGGTGCAGCCGGCCGCCATTCCGGCCACCACCGCCAGCCTGCCGCCGCTGGTGGTGTTCGACAATCAGCAGCGATATGAAGCCGGCCGGTCCTGGTCGTACAGCGATGTCGTGCGCCGCATCATCAATGCCGAGGAACTGGGCAAACAGACCTCGCTCACCCTGCCGTGGGTGCCCGACAAGGGCGATCTGATCATCCACCGGCTGGAGATCATCCGTGCCGGCCAGGTGATCGATCTGGTTGCCAAGGGCCAGCGCTTCACCGTTCTGCGCCGCGAAGCCAATCTGGAACAGCAGATGGTCACGGGCGTGCTCACCGCCACGCTGGATGTGGAAGGCCTGCAAGTGGGCGACATGCTGCGCCTGGCCTATTCCGTGACCGGCAGCGACAAGGCGCTGGGCGGCAATGTGCAGGGTGTGGGCCTGCTGCTGCCACAACCGGTGCGGCTGGGCTTTGGCCGCATGCTGCTCAGCTGGCCGGTGGGCAAGGCGCCGCGTTATCAGGCGCTGCAACCCGGCCTCACCCCGCAGGTGACTGTGACAGGCGGCTATGAACAGGTGAGCTATACGCTGCCGGTGGCCAAGCCGGCCGAGATTCCGCCCAATGCGCCGGGCCGCTTCAAGCGCCCGCCGCTGGTGGAAGTGTCGAGCTTTGCCAGCTGGGCCGACATCGCCAGCGTGATGGCGCCGCTGTATGACACCAAGGGCATGATCAAGCCCGGCAGCCCGTTGAAGGCCGAAGCCGCCGCGATCATGGCCGCCACGGCCAACCCGCTGGAACGCACCCAGCGCGCCCTGCAACTGGTGCAGGACAAGGTGCGTTATCTGGCCGTCACCTTGAACGGCGGCAATTATGTGCCGCAGTCGATCGAACAGACCTGGACGGCGCGTTATGGCGACTGCAAGGCCAAGACCCTGCTGCTGCTCGCCCTGCTGCACGAAATGGGGATCGAGGCCGAAGCCGTGCTGGCCCATATTGGTGAAGGCGACCTGGTTTCGGTCCGGCTGCCCAGCGCACTGGCCTTCAACCATGTGCTGGTGCGGGCCGTGGTGAATGGCGAAAGCCTGTGGCTGGATGGCACCAGCAGTGGCGACCGCCTGGCCGATATCCGCGACACGCCGCCGTTTTTCAACGTGCTGCCCCTGCGCCGCAGCGGCGCCAGCCTGATGCCGCTGCCGCTGCGCCCCAATGGCCGGCCCAACATCGAAATGGCCGTGCAGATCGACGAAAGCGCCGCCATCGATCTCGATCCGGTGGCCGAGGTGAAGATGGTGCTCACCGGCCGCTCCGCCGTGCAGTATAATGCCGTGGCCGGCCGGCTGGGCCCCAAGGAAACCCATGATCTGATCGCCAATCTGGTCAGTCGCCAGCTGGGCAATGCCGATGTGGGCAAGACCAGCGCCAGCAGCGATGCCGAAACCGGCAGCGTGACCCTGACCGCCAGTGCCGTGCTGGATGAGCAATGGGAAGAGGACGGCCAGCGCCAGACCCGGGTGCTCGACAAGTTGCTGACCCGCATCGATTGGAAGGTCGATCGCGGCCGCCCGGCCTGGACGCAAATTCCGGTGATGACCGATCTGCCCGGTGGCATGGCCTATCGCCTGACCGTGAAGCTGCCCGATGGCGGTCGCGGCATCACGCTGGATGGCACCCCGGCCTTTGACGGCACCATCCGCGGCGAGCGGCTGGTGCGCAGTGCCAGCCTGGCCGCAGGCATCGCCACCATGACCGAACGGATGGATTCGGCCGGCATCGAAATTCCCGCCAGCGCCATCGCAGCGGAGCGGGACCGGCTGGCCAAGGCCAAGGCCAGCGCGCCGCGCCTGATCGCGACCCGGAGCGCGCGCCGTTATTTCGATGTGTTTGGCAAGGACCCGGCCGGGGCCACCCAGTTGACGGCGGGCGAGACCGTCTATGCCGATCTGATCGCGCTGGATGCCGAAGAGGCGGGCAGCTGGCAATCGCGCGGCCGTTTCCGCTTCAACGCCGGCAACCATGCCGGCGCCCGCGACGATTATCGCAAGGCGGTGGAACTGGCGCCCACGGCGCAGCGCCACCTCAATCTGGCCGATGCGCTGGCCAAGCTGGGCGATGCCGCCGGCGCGCTGGCACAGGCCCAGGCGGCGCATGATCTTGATCCGGCCAATATCCGCGCCATTGGCAAGCTGGCATCCCTGCTGGCCGAACAGGGCAAGCTGGCCGATGCCGTGGCGCTGCTGGACGAGCGCATTGCAGTGGGCGGCGAAGATCGCGAAGATTATATGCTCAGCAAGCTGTCGCTGCTGGGCGAACATGGCGATCTGGCCGAGGCGCTGGCCGGCATCGAGACCGAGATCAAGGCCACGCCCGGCAACTGGCGGCTGCACAATGCCCGTTGTTACATGAAGGCGCAGCGCAAGCAGCAGCTGGACAGCGCGCTGGCCGATTGCGGCCGGGCGCTGGAACTGGGCGGCAATGCCGGCGTGCTCGATTCCCGCGCTCTGGTGTGGGCGCAGCTGGGCCAGAACGACAAGGCGCTGGCCGATCTGGATGCTGCGCTGGCGCTGGACCCCGGCATCACCGAAAGCCGCTTCCTGCGCGCCGTGGTGCTGGGCCGGGTGGGACGCGCCGCCGATGGCGCCCGTGACCTGGCCATCGCCCGCCGGCTTGATCCGCAAATCGACACAATGTTTGCCCGCTTTGGCATCAAGCTGGCCAAATGACAGAGCGCGAACATCTGCCCGCCATCCTGTCCCATGCCTGGACGCTGCTGGTGCGCGGCGGGGCGGACCGCAAGAGCCCGCTGCACACGCCGGTGGTGGCCAGCGTGGATGGCGACGGCCTGCCGCAAGCCCGCGTGATGGTGCTGCGCAAGGCCGATCCTGCGGCGGCCACCCTGCGCTTCCACACCGATGCGCGCAGCCCCAAGGTGGCGCAACTGGATGGCAAGCCGGTGAGCATTCTGGCCTATCACCCGCAGGAGCAGATGCAGTTGCGGATCAGCGGCCGGGGCCGCATCGGCACGGCTGATCCGGCGGTGGACAGCATCTGGGATCAATCCACCCTCTTCGCCCGCCGCTGCTATCTGGCGCAAGCGGCCCCCGGCACCCCCCTGCCCGGCCCGGCCTCCGGCCTGCCGGAATGGATCGAAGGCCAGCAGCCGACGGCGGACCAGATCGCCCCGGCCCGGCCGAATTTCGCCGTGCTGTGGGTGGATGTGACCGCGATTGACTGGCTGCATCTTGCCAACAGCGGGCACCGGCGGGCGCTGTTTCGGGCCGTGGACGGTTGGGCGGGGGCGTGGCGGGCACCTTGAAGAATGGCGGCCGGCGGCAAAGCCGCCGAGTCCGCCTTGTGCAGTAAGAGAAGAAGGTGCGTGGCAGAGCCACGCCGTCGAAGCTGTTCGGCCGGCCTGAAGGCCAGCCGCCAGCCCGGCCGCCCTTGATCGAGTCCGAAATTATCGCTGCACGATAATTTCTGGCCGATCAGCGGGTCAACTTCTTGTACGTCAGCGCATGCGGCCGGTCTGCCGCATCGCCCAGGCGCCGCCTTTTGTCTTCTTCATAGGCCTGGAAATTGCCTTCGAACCATTCGACATGGCTGTCGCCTTCAAAGGCCAGGATGTGGGTGGCCAGGCGATCGAGGAAGAAACGATCGTGGCTGATCACCACGGCGCAACCGGCAAAGCTTTCCAGTGCTTCTTCCAGCGCGCGCAGGGTTTCCACGTCGAGATCGTTGGTCGGCTCGTCGAGCAGCAGCACGTTGCCGCCCTTCACCAGCATCTTGGCCATGTGCACGCGGTTGCGTTCACCGCCCGAAAGCAGGCCGACCTTCTTCTGCTGGTCCGGCCCCTTGAAGTTGAACGCGCCCACATAAGCGCGGGTCAGCACCTCATTCTTGCCGAAATAGAATTTGTCGTTGCCGCCGGAAATTTCTTCCCAGACATTCTTGTTCGATTCCAGCGCATCACGGCTCTGGTCGACATAGGCCATCTTGACCGTTTCACCGATGCTGATCTCGCCCGCGTCGGGTGTTTCCTGGCCGGTGATGATGCGGAACAGCGTGGTCTTGCCGGCACCATTGGGGCCGATGATGCCGACGATGCCGCCCGGCGGCAGGCTGAACGACAGATTTTCGAACAACAATTTGTCGCCATAGCTCTTGGTGAGATTCTTGGCCTCGATCACCCGGTTGCCCAGCCGCTCCGGAATCTGGATCAGGATCTGGGCTTCGCCGAGGCGGCGGTTGGCCTGTTTTTCCACCAGTTCGTCAAAGGCCTTGATGCGGGCCTTGCTCTTGGTCTGGCGAGCCTTGGGGCTGGCGCGGATCCACTCCAACTCCTGCTTGATGGCCTTTTCGCGGCTGGCGTCTTCACGCTCTTCCTGGCCCAACCGCTTCTGCTTGGCTTCCAGCCAATCCGAATAATTGCCTTCGAACGGAATGGCGCGGCCGCGATCCAGTTCGAGCACCCATTTCACCACATTATCAAGGAAGTAGCGATCGTGGGTGACCAGGATCACCATGCCCTTATAGTCCTTGAGGTGATTTTCCAGCCACGACACGCTCTCGGCATCCAGGTGGTTGGTGGGCTCGTCGAGCAGCAGGATTTCCGGCTTCTCCAGCAGCAGCTTGCACAACGCCACCCGGCGCTTTTCGCCGCCCGAAAGCCGCTCCACGCCATTGTCCCCCGGCGGGCAGCGCAGCGCGTCCATGGCGATTTCCAGCTGGTTGTCCAGTGTCCAGCCATCCACCGCGTCGATCTTTTCCTGCAGCGTGCCCATTTCCTCCAGCAGCTTGTCGAAATCGGTGTCGTCCTTGGGATCGGCCATTTCGGCGCTGATGGCGTTGAAGCGGTCCACCAGATCGGCCACGCCGCGCACACCGTCCATCACATTCTGCTTCACGGTCTTGTTCGGATCGAGATGCGGCTCCTGCGGCAGATAGCCCACCCGCACGCCTTCGGCGGCCCAGGCTTCGCCCTGATATTCCTTGTCGATGCCGGCGATCACCTTCATCAACGTGGACTTGCCGGCACCGTTGGGCCCGATGATGGCGATCTTCGCCCCCGGCAGGAACGACAGGGTGATATCCTTGAAACAGGGTTTGTTGGCGCCGGGATAGGTCTTGGACAGACCCTTCATCACAAACGCATATTGATAGGCCACGGGAAGGCTCCGCACATCTGATGTTGAACTGGGACGTGGCTGCATTAGCCGATGGGCGTGGACGGCGCAAACGGGTCGATTGACCGGGCCGGTGGCTGGCCTAAAGATCGGCCCTGGGCGCGGGCCCAAAACGGGGGAAAATTGCAATGCGCCAGATCGCCATCATGCTTGCTGCCATCGGGATTGCCGCCGCCGCGCAGGGCCAGACGGCCAACGGCCGCATCGAAACCGCCGTGCGCCTGCGCGATGCCGCCATCGCCGGAAACCGGGCCTGGCCGCTGCTCGTCGACCTTACCGACAATGTGGGGCCCCGCCTGGCCGGCAGCGAGGCTGAAGCGCGCGGGCGGGCCTGGGCCAGGGCCGAACTGCAGAAGCTGGGTCTGGTCAACATCCGGGAGGAAGCCTTCCCAATCATGGCGTGGGAACGCGGCCAGGCCAGCGCCACCATCGTCGGCAGCAATCACGCGCTGGCCATCACCGCGCTCGGCACTTCGGGCGCCACGCCAAAGGGCGGGCTGACCGCCCCGGTCAGTTGCTTCGACAATCTGGCCGCCATGCGCGCCGCGCCAGAAGCCGAGGTGAAGGGCCGCATCGTCTTCATCGATCACCGGATGACCGTCACCCAGGACGGCAGCAGCTATGGCATCAACGGCGGCGTGCGCCGGCTGGGACCGGCGCTGGCCGCGCAAAAAGGTGCCGCGGCCGTCATGATCCGCAGCCTGGCCACCGATTATCACCGCAACCCCCACACCGGATCGACCAGCTTCCCCGCCGGCGTGGCCGCCATTCCCGCCGTGGCGCTGGCGCTGCCCGATGCGGAATTGCTGGCCCGACGCTGCGCGGCCGGGCCGGTGCAGGTGCAACTGGTCTCGACCCCGGTCAGCCGCCCCGGCCAGTCGGCCAATGTGTCGGCCGAAATCCCCGGCACCGTTCCAGGCGAAGTGGTGGTGCTGGGCGGACATCTGGACAGTTGGGACATCGGCCACGGCGTGTTTGATGACGGCGCCGGCGTGGCGATCACCATGGCTGCAGCCGCCGCGATCAAGCAGCATGTTGATCGCACCGGCCAGACGCCGCGCCGCACCATCCGGGTGGTGCTGTGGGGTGCAGAAGAATTTGGCGTGATCGGCGGCCGCGCCTATGCCGAAACACACAAGGCCGAGACCATCGTGCTGGCTGGTGAAAGTGATGCCGGGGCCGATCGCATCTGGACTGTGGGTTCAAGGGTGGCCGATGCCGGCCTGCCGCTGTTTGGCGAGATTGGCGCGGTGTTGGCACCGCTGGGCGTCCAGCCTGAAGCCGGCAACAAGGCCGGCGGCGGTGCCGATGTCGGCCCGCTGGCAGCGCTCGGCGCCGGGGTGCTCGATCTGGGGCAGGACATGACCCGCTATTTCGATGTGCACCACACGCCAGACGACACGCTGGACAAGGTGGACCGCAAGCAGCTTGATCAGAATGTCGCGGCGTGGACAGCGGCGATCTGGTTGGCAGCCACGGACGACCGGCCGCTGCGCACGCGCTGACCCAGGCTCAATTCGGGCCGGAATGATCCTGCCGGTCGCGCCGGTGGCGTTCGCCAAACACGCCCACAAGGCCGCCGAGCAGCAGGGAAAACAACACCAGCGTCACATCGGACGACAACAGATATTCGAGCATCTCAACCTTGGCCTTGGCTCTTGAAACCCCAGCTATAGATGATTCGGCGCATCGCAACCAGATGGGGTATCTTTCGTAAACCTTGGTTTACCCGGCCAACATATTGGCAAACATAATCTTTCCAAACAGCCGCTGCACCGTTGGCCCGGTTGACGACGCATCTGCCTGCTGTAACCTCTGCAGCTGTGGCAACGGCGACCTGGGGCGGATCATGAAGGCAAACGGAACGACGGCAAAACCGGTGATGACAGCGCTGGCAGCTGGGCTGCTGGCCAGTGCGGCCACTGCCACCGAATTTCGCGTGCAGCTGCCGGCCACCGGCGTGGATGCCAGCACCGATGGCCGCCTGATCCTGATCATCACGCCCGACGCGTCGAAGGAACCGCGCTATCAGGTCAAGCTGGGCGCCGATGCGCCGCAGGTGCTGGGCATCAATGTTGATGGCCTGAAACCCGGCGGCAGCGCCCGCATCGGCACCGGCGTGCTCGGCTATCCGGCGTCAGACCTCGCCCAGGTGCCGGCCGGCGAATATATGGTGCAGGCGGTGCTGCACAAATATCAGACCTTCAACCTGGCCACCGGCCACACGGTGAAGCTGCCGGCGGCGCGCGGGGCCGGGCAGAACTGGCGGGCCGAGCCGGGCAACATCATCTCCGAACCGCTGAAGATCCGCTTTGATCCCAAGGCGAAGGACGTGGTGACCATCCCGCTCACCAAGGTGATCCCACCGGTGGAGCAGCCGAAAGACACGGAGTTCGTTCGCCATTTCAAGATCCGGTCCGAACGCCTGTCGAAATTCTGGGGCACAGATGTGTTCCTCACCGGCCATGTGCTGGTGCCGAAGGATTTCGACAAGCACCCGGACGCGCGCTATCCGCTCGTCATCAACCACGGCCATTTCCCGGCCGATTTCGGCGGTTTCAGCACCACGCCGCCGGATCCAAACCTGCCCTGCAAGCCCGAACCCCGCTTCAGCGAGCCATGCTACAACAAGATCGAACAGCAGGAGGCCTTCGACCTCTACAAGCGCTGGACGTCTGACAATTTCCCCCGCTTCCTCATCGTGGAGATTGATCACTCCAATCCCTATTATGACGACAGCTATGCGGTGAACTCGGCCAATCTCGGCCCTTATGGCGATGCCATCATGAAGGAATTCGTGCCGGCGCTGGAGACGAAATATCGCGGCCTTGGCCAGGGCTGGGCGCGCTTCACCTATGGCGGCTCCACGGGCGGGTGGGAGGCGCTGGCGGTGCAGATGTTTTACCCGGATGATTTCAACGGCGCCTTTGCCGCCTGCCCCGACCCGATCGATTTCCGCCAATATACCAACATCAACATCTATGCCGATCAGAATGTCTTCTGGAAGGTCGGCCCGTTCGGCAAGGTCGAACGCCCGGCCCACCGCAATTATCTGGGCCATGTCGATTACACGGTGGAGCAGGAACAGCGGC
>CAZHTW010000024.1:0-5515 GCA_964535865.1 uncultured Sandarakinorhabdus sp.
CGTGCAGGGCCGCGACATGCGGCACAGTCGGCATCAACTAGGAACAGTTGCGGAAGGCTGACCCACGGAGCGCCGCGCAGATCGAGCTTGCGTTGGGCAAGGCCTGGCGGGTGCTGGACGTTGGCGCTGGAAGCGGCTCATATGAGCCCGCAGGCCGACGGGTTACAGCTGCCGAACCGTCGATCGAAATGATCCGCAAACGCGTGGCGTCGGCTGCGCCCGTCGTTCAGGCGAGCGCTGACAGGCTTCCCTTCGAGGATCAGTCGTTCGATGCTGCAATGGCAATTCTCACGATCCATCATTGGCCAGACAAGGCGGTCGGGTTGCGTGAGGTCAGGAGGGTGACACGGGGCCCGATCGTTTTGCTGACCTTCGACCCTTCGTGCAGACCCTGGTTGACCGAATATCTTCCCGAACTGGCGGCTCTGGATGACCGCCAGATGCCCGCGATGTCGCAGTATGCCGATTGGTTGGGCGCCGTGACGATTGCGCCGGTTCTGGTCCCAAAGGATTGTACCGACGGCTTCCTCTACGCCTACTGGAACAGGCCCGAGGCCTATCTCGACGAGCGGATCAGGTCAGGGAGTTCGTCGTTCTGGTCGCTCCCGGGGTTGGAGGCAGGCTGCTCACGATTGGCAAAGGATATTGAGAGCGGAGAATGGGATCGCAAGTTCGGCTATCTTCGCGGTGAAACCGAATATGACGCAGGCTACAGGTTGGTCGTTGCCAGTCCTGCACCGTGCGCCTGACACGCCCGGACATGCAGCGCAGGGCGATCATGGTCGATGTGGACGGCGTGCTGATCAAGCATCCACATCCCAACGGCTGGTCGGCGAACCTTGAGATCGATCTGGGCATATCCCCTGCCGCATTGCATGAGAGGTTCTTCCGCGGGGAATGGGACGATGTCGTGCACGGACGGGCTGCCCTTCGGGATCGTCTGACACCTGCACTCGCAGAGATTGCTCCAGCGGTATTCCCGAATGTTCTGATCGAGTACTGGTTCAGCAATGACGCGCACGTCGATGCTTGCCTCCTCGCAGAGCTGCAGCATCTGCGCCGAGAGGCTTTTGAACTTCATCTCGCTACTGTCCAAGAGCACGAGCGCGCCAAATATATTTGGGACAATTTGGGCATGCGAGAAATCTTCAGCAGCATAAATTATTCCGCGGCACTAGGCTATTCGAAGCCCAATCATGCTTTTTACCGTGGTGTAGAAGCGGCCTTGGGGCTTTCGCCCGATGCCATATTCTTCATCGATGACAAAGTTGAAAATGTCGCAGCTGCGAAAGAGTGCGGTTGGACCGCTGCTTTGTGGACCGGCCAAGAGACTGTGCGTGAGCTGATGCGAACCCTTAAGTGGAACGGCAAATAACCAGCCATCGCCGGTCATGAGCACGGCCGATGTGCGATCCCGGAAGCGGCAAGGCCGCTTCCGGGAAAACCGGTCGTTCACTTTGGCGGACGTGAACGACCGGCTTTGAGACGACAGCGGCTTCTTCCGGCTTACTGCGCGCGGCCAACCCGATGATCGCCCGCCGCGCCAGATGGCACGGGCACAGAAACCGCTTGCCCGTCAAATCGGCTTGGCAGCATAGAAAATACAGCCTTGGCAGCGCGGGGCAGGGGAAAAGGGGCGTCCGAGGGCATGCAGACCGTACAGGGGCCATCCCGCTATCGCTATACCGTCGTGTCGTTCCTTGCGGTCGTCTATACGTTCAACTTCATGGATCGGCAGATCATGTCGATCCTGCAGGAACCGATCCGCATCGAGATGGGCCTTTCGGATACCCAGCTCGGCATGCTGACCGGGCTGACATTTGCGCTGTTCTACACGACCTGCGGCCTGCCCGTGGCCTGGCTCTCGGATCGCTATCGCCGGGTTTCGATCATGGCGGCGGCCTGTGGAATCTGGAGCCTGTTCACCGTGGTCTGCGGGCTGGCGACGAATTTCACCCAGCTCGCACTGTCCCGCGTCATGGTCGGTGCCGGCGAGGCCGGCGGATCGCCGCCATCCTACAGCCTGATCTCCGATTATTTCCCGCCAGAGGAACGCGGCACCGGGCTGGCCATCTACTCGCTGGGCGTGCCGGTCGGTTCGGCGCTCGGCGTGGCGGTCGGCGGCTGGGTGGCGGCGCATTATGGCTGGCGCACCGCCTTTGTCGCCGTTGGCCTGCCGGGGATATTGCTGGCGGGGCTGTTGTTGCTGGTGATCCGCGAACCGAAACGCGGCGGGCTCGATCCGTTGCCGTCGGGCACCGCAGAGCATGCGGCGCCGCAGGGCATCGGCGCCGGGCTCGCAACCTTTTTCGGCAACCGCACGATGCTGTTGACGGCCCTGTCGTCCGGGCTGTCGGCGTTTGTTGGTTATGCGATGTTGAGCTGGAACCCGCCCTTCCTCGAACGCGTCAAGGGCATGAGCCTCACCGAGGTTGCGGCCTGGTACAGCCTGGTGCTGGGGGTGACTGGTTTCATCGGGACGTTCGCCGCCGGCTGGCTGGTTGACCGGCTGGGGCGGCGCGACCAGCGCTGGTATGGCTGGGTGCCGGCCATCGCCTTTGCGCTCACCTTGCCGGCGCTGGCCGGGATGATCCTGGCGCCGACCTGGCAGACCGCGCTTGCCTGCCTGGCGGTCCCGGCGCTGCTCAACAACATGTATCTGGCCCCGGCGTTGACCGTCGTGCAGAATGCCGCGCCGCCGTCACAGCGCAGCCTTGCGGGCGCCACCTTGCTGTTCATCCTCAACCTGATCGGGCTTGGCGGCGGGCCGCTCTATATCGGCTATATCAGTGATGTGGCGACGGCGCAGGGCGCGGAGCAGTCCCTGGTGGTCGGCTATATGGCGCTGTTTCCGGTCATCCTGTTGACGATCGGCGCGCATCTGCTGGCGGCACGGTCGATGCGCGGGCCATCACCGTTGCAACCGGCCGGGTGAATTCCGGGCAACCGGTGGCACATATTTGGCAGTTCACAGGCATCGCCATCCCGGCGACACAAGGTTGAACATCCGTTTGAAAGGCACTTGATATGGACACCAGCAATTTGTTCCGGCTCGATGGTCGCGTCGCCCTGGTCACGGGCGGCAGCCGCGGCATCGGCAAGATGATTGCCGCCGGCTTCATCGCCCAGGGGGCCAAAGTCTATATCTCGTCACGCAAGGCGGCGGTCTGCCTTGAGGCGGCCGCTGAACTGGGGCCCAATTGCATCCCACTGCCGCAGGATGTCTCCACGGTCGCCGGCTGCCAGGCCCTGGCGGGACAATTGGCGCAGCACGAATCCAGTCTCGACATATTGGTCAACAACGCCGGCGCCGCCTGGGGTGCCGCCTTCGATCTGTTTCCGGAAAGCGGTTGGGACAAGGTGATGGACCTGAATGTCAAATCGCCGTTCTTCCTCACCCAGGCCCTGCACGGCTTGCTGAAAGCGTCAGGCCGCCGCGAGCAGCCGGCCAAGGTGATCAACATCACATCGATCGACGGCATCCGGCTCAATCCGCAGGAAACCTATAGTTACCACGCCTCCAAATCGGCGCTGATCTATCTGACGAAGCGCATGGCAGCGCGGCTTGTCCAGGATGCGATTCACGTCACCTCGATCGCGCCCGGCGCTTTTGCCAGCGAGATGAACCGGGTGGCGCGCGATCAGGGGGAACGGGTTGCAAAGCTCATTCCGGCAAGGCGCATCGGCGTGGACGAGGATATGGCCGGTGCCGCCATCTATCTGGCAAGCCGCGCCGGCGATTATGTCGTTGGTGAGACCATCACGGTGGATGGGGGCGTTGCCCATGCCAACATCGGCTCGGCATTTGACGGATAAGCTGCAATGCGCGCAGGGCTCCTTGCACGTTCCGGCAGTGCCGTCCCGTCTTTGAGCACATGAACGTGGGACAGGCTGTTGGACGACCAAAGGCGCGAATTTGATCCGCCGGCATCGAGCCAGTAACTCCCCACGCTGGCTCCCCGGGCAGGATTCGAACCTGCGACAACTCGATTAACAGTCGAGGGCTCTACCGCTGAGCTACCGAGGAACAGCGTGGGAGCGCTCCCTTAGCGGGGGGCGGGCGGCTTGCCAAGAGGGTATGCAGCCAAAAACATCAACTGGCGAACTGTTCCAGGCTGATGCGGTCGTCCAGCGCATATTCGGGATCGAACATCAGTTGCAAGCTGATGGAGCGATCGAGGGCGATGCGGACATGAGCGACGTCGCGCACCTCCATCTGATCGGCCACGGCAGACACCGGGCGCTTCCTGGCTTCGCGCACTTCAAATTCGATCTGGCTGCCGCCCGGCAGCAGCGCGCCGCGCCAGCGGCGGGGGCGGAAAGGGGAAATGGGCGTCAGGGCCAGCAGATCGGATTCCAGCGGCAGGATGGGCCCGTTGGCTGACAGGTTGTAGGCGGTGGAGCCGGCCGGCGTGGAGACCAGCACGCCATCACAGATCAATTCCTCCATTCGCGTCTTGCCATCGATGGCGATGCCGATCTTGGCGGCCTGTCGGGTTTCGCGCAGCAGGGAGACTTCGTTGATGGCCGGGAAGGCGACCGTGCGCCCCGATGCGGTGGTGGCCAGCATCTGCAGGGGGTGCAGCACGAATGTCTTGGCCGATGCCACCCGCTCCACCAGCGACTTGGCCTTGAAGTCGTTCATCATAAAACCCACCGTGCCGCGGTTCATTCCAAACATCGGCTTGGGCTCGTGCAGTTGCAGGGCTTCGTGCAGGCAGTGCAGCAGAAAGCCGTCACCGCCCAGGGCCACCACCACATCGGCTTCACGCACCGGCACGAACTCATATTGCCTGCGCAAGGTTTCGCCGGCGGCGCGGGCGACATGGCTGTCTGATGCCAGCAGCGCGAGTTTCATATATGGTCCCCCGATTGTGCCGGCGTTCAGCCGCCGGTCAAGCTCATGTGGCGTTTCACGGCCGGCTGGGCGCCGCGCCGTTCGATGATGAAGTCATGGCCCTTGGGCTTGCGGGCGATGGCTTCATCCAGGGCGGCGTCCAGTGCCGCCTCGCTGGCATCGGCACCGCGCACGATGGCGCGCAGATCGGCCTGATCATCCTGCCCCAGGCACATGAACAACTGCCCGGTGGCGGTGAGGCGGACGCGGTTGCAGCTTTCGCAGAAATTGTGGGTAAGCGGCGTGATGAAGCCCAGTTGCAGGCCAAGCTCCTCAACATAAACATAACGCGCCGGGCCGCCGGTGCGGTGCGGCAGGTCGGTGAGGGTGAAGCGCTGGGCCAACTGCCGGCGCACCGTGGACAGCGGCAGATATTGATCCAGCCGATCCTGATCAATATCCCCAAGGGGCATGGTCTCGATCAGGGTGAGATCATGGCCACCGCGCGCGGCAAACTGCATCAAATCGATTATCTCATGGGCATTCTCATGCGCAAGGGCCACCGTGTTGAGCTTGACCTTCAAGCCGGCACCCGTGGCGGCGGCAATGCCGTCCAACACCTGGGGCAGGCGGCCCCAGCGGGTGATGCGGGCAAAGCGATCCGCATCCAGCGTATCC
>CAZHTW010000024.1:5525-33978 GCA_964535865.1 uncultured Sandarakinorhabdus sp.
GCGTATCCAGGCTGATGTTCACCCGGCGCACCCCGGCGGCAAACAGCGCCTCGGCGTGGCGGGCCATCTGGCTGCCGTTGCTGGTGAGGGTGAGTTCTTCCAGCGCGCCGCTTTTCAGGTGGCGGCCAAGGCTGTTCACCAGATCGATGATACCGCGCCGCACCAAAGGCTCGCCGCCGGTCAGCCGCAGCTTGCGGGTGCCGCGCCGGATGAAGGCGCTGGCCAGCCGGTCAATCTCCTCCAGGCTCAACACTTCGGTTTTGGGCAGGAAGGTCATGTCTTCGGCCATGCAATAGACACAGCGGAAATCGCAGCGATCCGTTACCGATACCCGCAGATAGCTGATGGCGCGGCCAAACGGATCGACCAGCGGGCGAGGAGGGGATACGATCGCCGAGGGGGCAGCACGAGGTGCGGACATGGGCTGAGCCTGTGGCAAGTGCGCCGCGGAACGCAAGCCATTTTGCGTTTTGGCCACGGCTTCTCGCGAATATGTCTGGACACCGCCAATGACCAAGCGCATCCAACTTACCCGTCCATATTAAGCCGGACCGTGGGTGTGTCGAGCTATCAGGGTCAAGAACGCGTTTTGATCATTTCGCCGCGTTATGCGGACGAACTGGCAACCATGGCGCAAGCCGCCAATCTGGTGCCCCGCATCGAGCGGATGGCGCGCGAAGCGGCTGCGCGCTTTGCTGCGGAGCCGGCACGTGTGGTGGTGGTGGATGCGCGCGGCGCCTTGCAGGCCGGGCTGGGTGTGGCCACTGAATTGGGCGCAGCGGTGGAAGCCCAGCGCGGGGCCATGCTGGTGCTGTTGTCGCGCGGGGATGCAGATGCCGCCAGCGACGCCATGGCGGCAGGTGCAACTTCGGTGCTGGTGTCCCCGTTCGGATCTGACAGTTTTGTCAATGCCCTGCGCCTGGCTGATCGCCATGCCACGCGGCTGGCCCATGCCGCGGCCGTGCTGCCCTTTCCAACGCCATCGGGCGATGCGCTGACTGGCCTTGCCGACAGTGACCGGTTGACCAGCTGGCTGGATGCGGCGCTGGCCGATGGGCGGCCGGCGGCGGTGATCATGCTGGGCGTGGCGCGATTGTCCCAGATCAGCATGCTGCACGGGCGCCAGGTTGCGGACCGCCTGCTGGTGGCGATTGCGCGCCGGCTGGGCCCCATTGCGGACAGCCCGGTGGCCAAGGGCGAAGCCCGGCTGCTCGGGCGGCTTTCGGGCACGGATTTCGCGCTGGTCGTGGTGGGCCATGCCGGGGAAGACGCCGTGGCCACCATGGCGCGGCAACTGGTGCTGGCCTTTCAGCGGCCCTTTGCCATTGATGATCGCGTGATCCATGTCGCCGGCCGGGCCGGCCTCGCGCTGGCCGAAACCGGCGGGGTGGAAGCCGGCTCCCTGTTGCGCGAAGCCAGTGCCGCGCTGGCCAAGGCGCGCGCCCGCGAACCGGGCGCCATCGCACGCTTTTCCGCCGAAACTGAAGGCGCCCTGCTGAAACGCCAGGCCGACCTGGAATCCGATCTTTATCGCGCGCTCACCGATGGCGACATTGCCCTTCTGTACCAGCCGCAGGCCCGGTTGGACAATGGCCGCATCGAAGGGGTCGAGGCGCTGGTGCGCTGGGATCATCCGGTGCATGGCCGGCTTTCCGCTGCCACCTTGCTGGAAACCGCTGCAGCCGTGGAACTGGCTGTCGCCCTTGGCCGCCATATCCGCACCCGGGCCATTTCGGCGGCGGCCAGCTGGACCGGGCCGCTGGCCAGCCTGAAACTTTCGATCAACGTCACCGCCGAGGATCTGGCCGACGCAGATTTTGTCGACACGTTGGCCATTGATCTGGCCCGCGCCGGCTTCTCGCCGCGGCGGCTGGTGCTGGAGGTGACGGAAGACGCGATCATCAACGACATGGAGCGGGCGGCGGCCACGCTGGCGCTGTTGCGGCGCGATGGCGTCACGGTGGCGCTGGATGATTTCGGCACCGGCTATTCCAGCCTGGCGCGCCTGGCGCGACTGCCGGTGGACGTGATCAAGCTGGATCGCAGCTTTGCGCAGGGGCTGGTGGGCAGTGAGCGCGAACAACTGGTGGTGGAGGCCATGATCAGCACCGCCCGCCGCCTCGGCCTGAGCGTGGTGGCCGAAGGAATCGAGGATGATCAGCAGCGCAGCGCTGCGCTGGCGGCGGGGTGCCATTTGGTGCAAGGCTATTGCCTGGCGCCGCCGCTGGATGTTGCCAGCCTGCAAGCACTGTGGCCGCAAGGCAAAGGCCGCAGCAGCGCCGCCTGATCATTTTTGCGGTTCAGCGCCCGCCGAGCTTTGATCTGAACACGGATGGGCGCTGGGGAACCTTTGGCGGCGGCAACGGCTTTGCCGTCGGTTTGGCCGGCTCCTTGGCTTTCACCGTCGCGCCCTGGGCCAGCTTGGCCAGGGTGTTGGCAATGCTGAGCGCGCCTTTCAGGCGGGTGCGATCATCGCCCCAATCGGCGGCAATGAACAATTTCTGATCGGGCCTGATCTTTGCCCGCTCGCCCAGTCGATCAATCCAGGCCATCAGGCCATCGGGGTTGCGGAACCGATCGCCAACAAAGCTGATCAACCCGCCCTTGCGGCCAGCTTCCAGCTTGGCCACCTGCGCCGTCACGCAAGCCTGCTTGATCTCGATCACGCCCAGCAGATTTTCCACCTCTGATGGCAGCTTGCCAAACCGGTCGATCATCTCGGCAGCCAGCGCATCGATCCCGGGACGGCCCTCCAGCTCGTTCAGGCGGCGATACAGCGCCATGCGCACGTTCAGATCGGGCACATAATGATCGGGGATCAGGATCGGCACTTCGGCGGTGATCTGCGGGCTGAAGGCTTCGGCTGGTGGCTTCATGCCGGCGGCTTCGGCGCGGGCCTCGAGGATCGCCTCTTCCAGCATGGATTGATACAGTTCGAAGCCGATTTCCTTGATATGGCCCGATTGCTCGTCGCCGAGCAGATTGCCGGCGCCGCGCTGATCCAGATCATGGCTGGCCAACTGGAACCCGGCACCGAGCGTGTCGAGCTGGCTGAGCACCTGCAGGCGCTTTTCGGCGCCTTCGGTGATGGTTTGGCCGGCGGCGGTGGTCAGGTAAGCATAGGCGCGGGTCTTGCCGCGCCCGACCCGGCCGCGGATCTGGTAGAGCTGCGCCAGGCCGAAGCGGTCAGCACGGTGAACGATCAGCGTGTTGGCGGAGGGGATATCCAGACCGGATTCGATGATGGTGGTGGACAGAAGCACATCATATTGCTTGTCATAAAAGGCGCTCATGCGCTCTTCCACCTCAGATGGTGCCATCTGGCCGTGGGCGACGATGGGCTTTACCTCCGGCACCTCGCCGCGCAGAAACGCCTCCACATCGGCAATATCGGCGATGCGCGGCACCACCACGAAGCTTTGCCCGCCGCGATAATGTTCGCGCAGCAGCGCCTCGCGCAGCACCACCGGATCGAACGGCATCACATAGGTGCGCACGGCCAGCCGATCGACCGGCGGGGTGGCGATGATCGACATTTCGCGCAAACCGGTCAGCGCCATCTGCAGGGTGCGCGGGATCGGCGTGGCGGTGAGCGTCAGCACATGGACGTCGGCCTTCAGGGCTTTCAGCCGCTCCTTGTGAACCACGCCAAAGCGCTGTTCCTCGTCAACGATCACCAGGCCCAGCCGCTTGAACTCGACCCCTTTGGCCAGAATCGCGTGGGTGCCCACGATGATGTCCACCGTGCCATCCGCCATGCCGTCGCGGGCGGCCTTGGCATCGGCGCTGTTCACCAGGCGGGAGAGGTGGCGCACCTCCACCGGCAGGCCGCGGAAGCGGTCGCGGAAATTCTGGTGATGCTGGCGCGCCAGCAGGGTGGTGGGACACACCACGGCGACCTGCATGCCCGACAGGGCAGCGGCATAGGCTGCGCGCAACGCCACCTCGGTCTTGCCGAAGCCGACATCGCCGCACACCAGCCGGTCCATCGGCCGGCCAGAGGTGAGATCGTCGATCACGTCGCCGATGGCCTTCAACTGGTCATCCGTTTCGGCATAGGGGAAGCGATCGACAAAGGCGGCGAGGCCGTGCGGATCGATGCTCACCGGCTCGCCTTCGCGCAGGGCCCGGGCGGCGGCGGTGGCCAGCAATTCACCCGCAATCTCGCGGATGCGGTTCTTCATCCGCGCCTTGCGCGTGCTCCACGCCACGCCGCCCAGCTTGTCGAGGCCAACGCCCTCGCTGTCGCTGCCATAGCGGGTGAGCACGTCGATATTCTCGACCGGCACATACAGCTTGTCGCCGCCGTCGTAGCTCAAGGCCACGCAATCATGCGGCTTGCCGCCGATGGCGATGGCGAGCAGGCCATCATAACGCCCGATGCCATGATCGCGGTGGACGATGAGATCGCCGGGCGTGAGCATGGCCAGTTCGGCCAGGAAGGCATCGGCCTTGCGGGCCGACCGCGCCTTGCGCACCAGCCGGTCGCCCAGAATGTCCTGCTCGGTCAACACCAGGATGCGGCTGCGCGGTTCGGTTTTCGTGAAGCCGTGGCCCAGCGGCAGCACCGTGAGCACGATCTGGCCGGCAGCGGCAAGGCCCAACGCCTCTTGCCAATGATCGGCCATGGCCAGGCGCGCAACGCCTTCATCGACCAGCAGACCCGAAAGACGGTCACGCGCGCCGATGGAATAGCTGGCGAGGATCACCCGGTCACCAGCGGCGCGGGATGCCTCCACATGCGCCTTGATCGCGGCATAGACCGGCGGACCGCCATTGGCTTGCGCCACGCGTTCAGGTGCAAAATCGCGAGCCGGCACGGCATCGCAATCCACCGCGTGCAGCGTGCCGTCGGCCACACTGTGCGGGCTGGCGGCGTGGACCCTGTGGGCAGCCAGCCGCTCTGTCCATTCGCCAGCGGCAAGATACAGGGCATCGGCAGGCAGCGGGCGATAACTGCCCTTCTTGGCGCTGAGCGCAGTCACCCGGTTGTCGTGATAATCGGCGATGGCATCGAACCGGTCGGCCGCGGCCTTTTCGGCGCCGGCGCTTTTGACCAGCACATCATGCTCGCCCAGCCAGTCAAACAGGGTGACAAGGCCGGGTTCGAACAGTGGCAGCCAATGTTCCATGCCGGCCAGCCGGCGGCCATCGCTGACGGCTTCATAGAGCGGATCGGCGGTGGCGCTGGCACCGAACCGGTCGAGCCAGCCAGCGCGGAACGCCTTGATGCGGGCTTCATCCAGCAAGACTTCGGACACCGGCAGCAGGGTGAAGCCTTCGGCCGGCCCCAGGCTGCGCTGGCTGGCGGGATCGAAGCGGCGGATGGTTTCAATCTCGTCGCCGAAGAAATCAAGCCGCAGGCCGAAGTCGCCGCCCGAGGGCATGACATCAACCAGGCCACCGCGCAGGGCATATTCACCGGGTTCCACCACGGTATCGACGCGGACATAGCCGTTGGCCGCAAGCTTGAGCGCCAGGGCATTGCGGTCGATCCGGCTTCCCGGTTTCAGTCGGGCCGAGAGGCTGGCGATGCGGGCCTTTGGCAGGCAGCGTTGGGTGATGGCGTTGACCGTGGTCACGACCAGTTGGGCCCCTGCCGGCGCTTCGGTCAGGGCAGCAAAGGCGGCAAAGCGATCCGATGCCGCCTTCAGCGATGGCGAGGCCCGATCATAGGGCAGGCAATCCCATGCCGGCAGCAGCACCACGTCGATTTCCGGCGCAAAATAGCCGGCGGCTTCCGCCAGTTCCCGCGCCTGCACATCATCGGCCGCAATGAACCAGGCCCGGCCCTTCGCGGCGCGCGCCAGATCGGCCATCAACCACGGCAGATAGCCCTCACCGCAGCGGGCGAGGACGAGCGGGCGCGGGCTGGCGGCAATGCGGACGGGATCGATCATGCGCGGGTTATCGGCCGATCTCGACGTAATCCAGCTTCATCAACGCCTGCATCATCGGGCCTTCCAGATGGGGTGGCGGCCGTGTGGTGCCAAAGGCCCAGGCCAATATGTCAACATCCTGTTCCTGCAGGATGATTTCAAACCAGGCCATGGCGGCTTCATCCCAGCCGGCGTGATAACGATCATAATAGCCGCCAACGACCAGATCGGCCTCCTTGGTGCCGCGATGCCAGGCGCGATATTTGGCGCGGCGCTGGCGCAATTCGAACGGATCGGGCAGGTTGTCGTTGGTCGCGGAGGTCTGCATTGGGCGGCCTTTTTCAAACGGCTTTGCCGCGCGGGCGTTTCAAACGGCCAGCGCGGGTGTATGCTGTGTCTCTATCATGCGTCCTGCTGTGCTCAATCCATTGTTTGCCGAAGTCGCCACCCTGAAGGGGGTGGGAACAGCGCAGGTGCGGCAATTGGCGCGGCTGAAGATCGCCCGCCTGATCGATCTGGCCTTCCATCTGCCGACGCTGATGATCGAACGCCAGGCCGTGGACCAGCTGGATGAAAGCCTGGTGGGCCAGCCGGTGATCGTGCCGCTCACCCCGGTGCGCCATGATCGCGGCGGGCCGCGCAGCCCATTGCGGGTGGCCGCGGTGGACCGCGGTGGGCTGTGGGTGGATCTGGTGTATTTCGGGCAGACCGCCAGCTGGGCGCAGACCCGCCTGCCGATCGGCGTGGAGCGGCAGATCACCGGCAAGTTGGACCGCTATGGCCAGAAGCTGCAGATCGCCCATGCCGATGTGGCGGCCATTGCGGCGGTGGCGCCGGCGGCGATGCGCGAGGCGGTCTATCCGCTCACGGAAGGCCTGAGCAACCGGCGCATGGGCCAACTGGTGGCCGAAGCGCTGGGCCGGGTGCCGGCCTTGCCCGAATGGATCGAACCCAGTGTGCTGGCCCGGCAGGGCTGGGCTGGCTTTGGCGACAGCCTGGCGGCAGCGCACCGGCTGGAGGGCGGGCGGGACCGGCTGGCCTATGATGAACTTCTGGCCAACCAGTTGGCGCTGATGCTGGTGCGGCAGTCCACCCGCAGCCGCCGTGGCCGGGCACTGCCGGGCAGTGGCCGGCTGGTGGATGCATTGAAGGCGCGGCTGCCGTGGTCGCTGACCGGGGCGCAGAGCCGGGTGATTGGCGAAATTGCCGGCGATATGGCCCAGGCCGAACCCATGCTGCGGCTGGTGCAGGGCGATGTGGGGTCGGGCAAGACGCTGGTGGCGCTGTTTGCCATGCTGGCCGCGGTGGAATCGGGCGCCCAGGCCGCCATGCTGGCGCCCACCGAGATATTGGCGCGCCAGCACCACGCCAGCCTTTCGGCGCTGCTCGAGGGACTGCCGGTGCGCGTGGCGCTGCTCACCGGGCGGGACAAGGGCAAGGTGCGCGAGGTGATCCTGGCCGATCTGGCCGCCGGGCGGATCAACATCATCGTGGGCACCCATGCGATTTTCCAGGATGCGGTGGCCTATCAGGATCTTGGGCTGGTGGTGGTGGATGAACAGCATCGTTTTGGCGTGGCGCAGCGGCTGATGCTGGCCGCCAAGGCGCACACCCCGCCGCATGTGCTGGCGATGACTGCCACGCCAATCCCCCGCAGCCTGGCGCTCACCCGTTTTGGCGAAATGGATCAGAGCATGATCGATGAGCGCCCGCCCGGCCGGCAACCGATCGAGACACGGGTGGCGGGGGCGGCGCGGCTGGATGAGGTGATCGCGGGTCTGGCCCGGCATCTGGATGCCGGCGGCCAGGCCTATTGGGTGTGCCCGCTGGTGGAAGGCACCGAAGATGAAGACGAAGCCGCCGCCACCACCCGCGCCGCCTTCCTGAGGGCGCGGCTGGGCGATCAACGGGTGGGACTGGTGCATGGCCAGATGAAGGGGCCGGACAAGGATGCGGTGATGGCCGATTTTGCCGGTGGGCGGCTGGGCCTGCTGGTGGCGACCACGGTGATCGAGGTTGGGGTGGATGTGCCGGCCGCCACGCTGATGATCATCGAGGCGGCAGAACGCTTTGGCCTGGCGCAATTGCACCAGCTGCGCGGCCGGGTGGGGCGGGGCAGCGGACAATCGGTGTGTCTGCTGCTGCGCGGCGACGAACTGTCGGAAACCGCGCGCAGCCGGCTGAAACTCATGCGCGAGACCAACGATGGCTTCCGCATCGCCGAGGAGGATCTGAAACTGCGCGGCCCCGGCGAGATACTGGGCACCCGCCAATCCGGCGAGGAGGCGTTCCGCTTTGCCGATCCGGGGCGGGTGCAGCAGTTCGTCGCCATGGCGCGCGCCGATGCGCGGCTGTTGCTGGATCGTGATGGCGGGCTGGATGGGCCGCGCGGGCAGGCGGCGCGGCTGGCGCTGTATCTGTTTGATCGGGATGCGGGGGTGGCGTTGTTGAGGGGGGGGTGAATCGCAGCCGGGCGAGCGCGCGTGCCGGCTGCCTGCTCCGGCAAGATCGGCCAGCAAGCGAAAATGCCGGCCCGCTGCCGGCATTTTTGACTCGTCTGACGGCGCGGCTTTGCCGCGACGCATTGTTGCTTGTCGGCGGCCGGCGGCAGAGCCGCCGAGTCCGCTCAGGGTGCAAGGAAGACGGAAGAAAGGGCGCGGCAAAGCCGCGCCGTCGGAGCTGTTCTGTCGGCCTTGGAGCCGACCGCCAGCCCGGCCGATCTTGCCTGAGTCTGCCCACAACGCTTGCGCGTTGTGGGCAGCCAGGCTGCGATTCGCCACCTATAAGCCGGGTTCTGTCCAGGGGCACGAGCCCCCTGGGCGACCATTCCTCTCGGACGGCGGTTGCCCGCCGCCTCCAGCAACCAACCCGGATGACTGAGCCGGTTCCTGCTCTGCGCACCGAAATGCGCGCGCCATCCCTATTCGGTCTTGCTCCCGGTGGGGTTTGCCGTGCCGCTTTGGTTGCCCATCGCGCGGTGCGCTCTTGCCGCACCGTTTCACCCTTGCCTGTCCGCCCCGAAAGGCGCCATCGGCGGTCTCTTCTCTGTGGCACTGTCCCTGATCCCGGCCAAAAGGCCGAAACCGCCGGGTATTACCCGGCACCGCGTTCCGTGGAGCCCGGACTTTCCTCGGCAGGATTGCTCCTGACGCGGCCGCCCAGCGACGTGATCGCAGCTTGGCCATTGCCATGATGCAGCGATTCGCGCCACAGGCCGTCACATGATTGAAATCGAAGGCAGCGGTGAGAGCTTCACCATATCCGCCGAGATCATTGCCGAAGGGCTGAAACTCGCCCCCGAACAGGTGCAGCCGATGCTGGCCGGGCGGCTGATCACCACTTGGGTGGAAGCGGGGGTGGACGAGGATTTCGGCACCTTCCGCCTCAGCTTCGCCACCGACAAGCGCCGGCTGCGCCTGATTGTCGATGCGCTGGGCAGCGTGGTGTCGAAATCCACGCTGGATTTCGGCGGCCATGATCTGCCGATGGGGGCGCGGCGGCCCGGCGCGGTGTGACATGTGCGCATGGCCGAACATTACAGACTTGCAATGTTCGGCCGGGGACGCCATAACAAGCTGGTCGAGGCGACGCCCCCCACTTTGTCGCCTCGCTGGCTGGCGCAATATGCCGGCAAACCGCAACCTGGGTGGCCTTCCCCCTGTTTTGGCCACCCGCGGAAAACTCCCGGCCGGCGCTCCCCTCGGGCGCCGGCCGGTTTTTTTGCGCGCCGTTGTGGCAAGGGCAGCCATTCGCAACAGTCCAGCCGGTCAAGCAACGGTTGATGATAGCGCAAGGGCAGGGCTGTAGGACAGGCTGACAATAAACCACGAAAAAGAAACAGATTTTTTTGGGTGCCAATGCGGCTGGTCGTGATCCTGATGGATTCGCCTTGGCAAGGGCTGCGCAAAAGGCCCGGATTTTCCGTCGCTTTGGCCAGGCTGGTGGCCAGAAAACCGCTGCTGGTGGCCAGAACTGCCACTCCGGTGCCGGAACGCCCGGCCGGGGTGGCCTCACATCCCTTCGGCCAGCAGCAATCCGCGCAATATGGCCCGGCATTCGCCATCAATCACCCCATCCAGCCGCGCCGGGCGGTGGCGGCGCTGGAAGGCGATCACGGCGTCGGTGGGCGCGGCGATGTCATAGCCATAGCGGGCCAGCGCGGCCAGAAAGCCGGGATCGCTCCAATCGGGATCAACACTGGGGTCCGGCGCGGCGGCCAGCCCGGCGCGGGCGAGGCGCGGCCAGTCGAACAATTCGCCGGGGTCCTGCTTGCGGGTGGGGGCAATGTCGCTGTGGCCCACCACATTGGCCGGCGCGATGGCGTGGCGGGCGGCGATATCGGCCACCAGGGCCTGCACCGCATCCATCTGCGCCGCCGGGAACGGCGCATAGCCGAACGCGTGGCCGGGGTTGACGATCTCGATGCCGATGCTGGCGCTGTTCACATCGCTTATGCCCCGCCACCAGCTGCGCCCGGCGTGCCAGGCGCGCCGGGCTTCATCCACCATGCGCACCACCGTGCCGTCTTCGGCGACGACATAATGCGCCGAAACGCCGGAGTCCGGGTTGGCCAGCCAATCGATGGCCGCCGCACCGCTTTGCATGCCGGTGTAATGCAGCACGATCATGCCGATGGTGCGTTGCCGGTCGTTGAAATTGGGGCTGGGGCGATCGATGACGGCGGGGGCGGTCATGATGGCTCCACCGGCATGTCGCTGTCCCGGCGCTGGGCGGTGCGGATGGTGATGATGGCCACCCCCACCAGCGTGAGCAGCCCGCCGACCAGCATCTGGCCGGTGATCGGCGTGTCATACACGGCCACAGCGATCGCCACCGAAATCAGCGGCGTCGGCAGGGTGAGCGGCGAGATCACCGCCACCGGATACCGCTGGAACAGCCAGGTCATCCCGCCATGGCCGACAATGCTCGACATGATGCCGCTATAGGCCACCCAGCCCCAGGTGAGCAGCGGCAGATCGGGCACGGCCGCCAGACTTGCCGGCTCGAATGCATAGGCCAGCGCCAGCATGATGGGGATGGACACCAGCCCCAGCCAGCCGTGGATGACCAGCACCGGCACCCCGGCCAGCTTGCGGAACAACAGATTGCCGGTGGCCCAGCACAGCGATGCCCCCACGGTGAGCAGGATGCCGATGCGTTCATCGGCAATGGCCGGATCAAAGCCCATCACCACCACGCCCAGGAAGCAGATGGCGATGGCCATGATGCGCGGCCAGCGGATTTCTTCCTTCATGAAGATCACCGCCAGAATCAGGCTGAACGGCACGCCCAGTTGCCCGACGATGGACAGCGCCGACAGATTGTTGGCCATGGCAAATGACAGCCCGCCCAGCGACATGAACAAGGCCCCGGCGATGAAGCCGGTGAGCAGGATCAGTCCCATGCGCCCCGGCAGCCAGCGGATGAACGGCAGGCACACGGCGGTGGCCACGACATAGCGCAACAGCACCGCCGTCAACGGCCCGGCCGACATCACGCCTTCCTTCACCGCCACCACGTTGAACCCCCACACCACATCGATGGCCAGGATCATGGCAAGATGCACGGGGTTCATCGGCGTCTCCCGGTGAGCTGGTCATAGGCGGCGTTGATTTCCGCCATGCGGGTTTCGGCGACACGGATGAATTCCGATGGCACGCCTTCGGCAATGGCGCGATCGGGGTGGTAACGTTTCACCAGGCCATGATAGGCGGCGCGGATGGCCCCATTGTCAACGCCCGGTTCGATGCCCAGAACCGCCCAGGGATCGTCGCTGGCCGGGCTGAGATGACGGCGGCGGACGCGGGCCTGCTGCGCTGCATCAAAGCCGAGCCGCTGGCCCACCTGGTCCAGAAACTCCAGTTCGGCGGGGTGAAAGCCATCGACCGCCGCGATCAGATAGAGCGCATCGAGCAGATCTTCCAGCGTGGCCGACCCGGGGCCGAGCAGATCGGCGGCCTGCGTGGCATAGGCTTCAAAGCCGGCGACCGAGGCCTTGGCCATGTCGTAAAACCGGCGGGCGTTGGCGGCCTCCTGTGGCTCGACATGGAACAGGCGCTGGAAGGTGGCGAATTCGGCGGCCGTGGCTTCGCCGTCGGCACGGGCCATCTTGGCGGCCAGTGCGATGGCGGCGATGGTGAAGGCCACCCGGCGCCGTTCCTGCACGCGCTCCGGCCGGCGGGCGCGGGCCGCATCCACCGCACCGCCCGCCGCCGCACCCGCCAGCGCGCCGAGCGGCCCGCCGATCACCAGCCCGATGGCGGTGCCGGCCAATGTGGCCCAGATGCTCATGGCGCAACGGCTTAGGCAAATTGGGCCAGCGGGGGAAGATGTGTATTGCGCCGCTGTGGCAGTGCGGCGTCAGTGATCGCCGCCGGCATCGGTCACGCCCGACAGGGCGAGTTGTGCCGCCAGTTCCGCCTGCAACCGGGCCAGCGCCGCCGCATCATGGGCTTCGATGCGGGCGGTGAGCGCGGCCTGGGTGTTGGACGCGCGCAGCAGCCACCAGCCATCGGCCCGCATCACCCGGGCGCCATCGGTTTCGTTGACGGTGGCGCCGGCGGCCTTCAGCCGGGCCAGAACCTCGTCCACCACGGCGAATTTGCGGGCTTCGTGGCAGGCGATGCGCAGTTCCGGCGTGTTGATCATGGTGGGAAGGCCAGACTTGATGGCGGTCAGCGAGCCGCCGGCGGCGCTGACCGCCTCCATCAGGCGAACCGCGGCCAATATGCCATCATCCACGCCATACCAGCGGTGGGCAAAGAAGATATGCCCGCTCATTTCCCCGGCAATGGGTGCGCCCGCCTCTTTCATCTTGGCCTTGATCAGGCTGTGGCCGGATTTCCACATCAGTGGCTGGCCGCCCAGCGCGGTGATGCGATCGAACAGCGCCTGGCTGGCCTTCACATCGGCCACGATGGTGGCGCCGGGCAGCGCCTTCAGCACCGGTTCGGCCAATATGGCGATCAGTTCATCGCCCCACACCACCCGGCCCTGGCCATCCACCGCGCCGATGCGATCGGCATCGCCATCGAAGGCCACGCCAAAATCGCAGCCTTTTTCGATCACCACGCGCTTCAGATCAGCCAGATTGGCCTCGATCGTGGGATCGGGGTGGTGATTGGGGAAGCGGCCATCGACAGCGGTGAACAGCAGATGGTGGGTGCCGGGCAGGATGCGGGTGAGGCGTTCCACCACCGGGCCGGCGGCGCCGTTGCCGCAATCCCAGGCGATGGTGAATGGCGGGGCATGTGCCGATGCCGGGCGATAATCCTGCGCCAGCCGCGCGACATAATGATCGATGATGTCCAGCCCTTGCAGCGAGCCGTCGCCGCTGTCCCAATCGCCGCGGGCGGCCAGTTCGCCCAGCGCGCTGACATCGGCGCCAAAGAAGGGCCGCTGCTTGAGCAGCATCTTGAAGCCGTTCCAGTTGGCGGGATTGTGGCTGCCCGTCACCATCAGGCCGGCATCGGCAGCGCAATCGAACACGCTGAAATACAGCATCGGGGTGGGGCCAAGGCCGATATCGATCACATCGCAGCCCGTTGACACCAGCCCGGCGGCGACGGCCGTGGCAAATTCGGGCGAGGATTGGCGGCCATCGCGGCCCAGCATCACCGTGCGGCCGCCGCCGCGCCGCACGATGGTGCCGAAACTGCGGCCAACGGCCAGCGCATCGTCTGTGGTCAGGCTGTCGCCGACGATGCCGCGGATATCATATTCGCGCAGCGCGGCGGGGTGGAAGCGATGGGCCACCGCTGCCTCAGCCGATGGAGTCGCGGCGCTTTTCGGCGGCGGCCACCAGCAGATCGCGCGCGGCGGTGAGGGCCTGGGCCTGGGCATCGCTGCCGCCGGCATCGGGATGGGCGCTGGCCATTTTCTGCCGCCATGCCTGCCAGATCACATCCGATGGTGCATTGGGCGGCACATCCAGCAGGCGCGCAGCGCTGGCGATGCGGCGATCGGCGGACTTGGGGCTGGCATGCCAAACCCACCAGCCCGCGGCGATGGCGGCGGTGACAGCGCCCAGCACCAGCCGGCCGCTGGTGAAAAACCGCAGGGCCAGCAGGCCGGCCGCCGCGGTGCCGCCCAGCCGCACCAGATTGGGCAGCAACAGGCCTTCGCGGTGCAGCCACCACGCCAGGGCACCCACCGCCAGGATCGCCAGCAGCATCAGGCCGCCAGTTCCACGCCGCCGGGCAGGTTGAGCCCGGCAATGAGCGCGCGCAGTTCGCTGCGGGCGGCGACGTGCGACAGCGAAAAATCGCTGAGCGCGGCCCGGTCGAGCAGGGTGAGGCCGCGCGGGAAGAATTCGCGATAGATCACCCGTTCCGACAGGCCGGGCAGCACGCGAAAGCCGATGCGCCGCGACAGCGAGTCGAGCGCCGCGCCCACCCGCTGCTTGTTGCGGGCATCCAGGGCCGACAGCCGGTTGCGCAGCACCACCCAATCCATCGGCCGGCCTTGTTCACGGGCGCGGCGGGTGCGGGCTTCCCACACGAGTTCGGCATAGAAGCTGGGTTTCGTCACCTCGAACGTCTCGCCATCCACTTCGCCGATCAGATCGAAATCGACGAAACTGTCGTTGATCGGCGTCACCAGCGTGTCGGCGTGGGCCATGGCGGCGCGGGCCAGCGGCGAATCGCGGCCGGGCGAATCGACGACAACGAAATCCAGCGCGCTGGCCTGGGAAAAGCGCAGCGCCAGTTCGGCTTGCGCCCCGTCGCCTTCGGCCACCACCGCCACATCCGGGGCGGGCAGGGTGAGGCCGTGGCGCTGGGCATGGTGCCAGCGGCTTTCAAGATAGCGGGTGGAGGTGCGCTGCCGGCTGTCGAGATCGATCAGCGCCGTGCGATGCCCGGCCAGCGCCAGGGCAACGCCGATGTGCACGGCGGTGGTGGATTTGCCAGTGCCGCCCTTTTCGTTGGCAAGCACGATCACATGTGCGGTCACGCGGGTCCCTTGGTCTGCTCTTGCATCTCGCTCGCCTATCGCCCACAGCCCCGCCACGAAGTCAACGCCTGCCAGGCGGGCGCAGCTGTGAAGAGTGTATGACAAATCCGCTTGCCACCGTGAGAACACCCGATGCGCTGCGGGCGGCCGTGCGGGCCTGGCAGGCGCAGGGGAAACGCGTGGCGCTGGTGCCCACCATGGGCGCCCTGCACGCCGGCCACCTGGCGCTGGTGACCAAGGGGCTGACTTTGGCCGATGTGGCGGTGGCCTCGATCTTCGTGAATCCCAAGCAGTTTGGCCCCAACGAGGATCTGGAACGCTATCCGCGCGATGAAGCCGGCGATGCGGTGAAGCTGGCCGGGGTGGGGTGCAGCCTGCTCTATGCCCCCGATGTCGCCACCATGTATCCACCGGGCTTTGCCAGCTTTGTGCGGGTGGCCGGCGTGCCCGATCTGCTGTGCGGCCGGGTGCGGCCGGGCCATTTCGATGGCGTGGCCACCGTGGTGGCAAAGCTGTTGTGCGCGGCGCAGGCCGATGTGGCGGTGTTCGGCGAAAAGGACTGGCAGCAGCTGGCGATCATCCGGCGCATGGCGGCCGATCTGGATATCGGCACCGCCATTCACGGCTGTGCCATCGTGCGGGATGGTGATGGCCTGGCCCTGTCCAGCCGCAACGCCTATCTTTCGGCGGATGAGCGCCAGCGCGCGCTGGCCCTGCCGCAGGCGCTGATCGCCACGCGCGCGGCGATCCTCGGCGGGATGCCGGTGGCAGCGGCGCTGGCGGCGGGGGAACGGACCATCAAGGCCGCCGGGTTCGTGCGGCTGGATTATCTGGAGCTGGTGGACGGTGAAACCCTGCACAGCCTGGGGACGCCGGCGCCGGGCGCGCGGCTGATGGGCGCGGGCGTGATCGGCACCACCCGGCTGATCGACAATATTGCCCTGCACTGAAGAGGCTTGCCATGCCGTTGATCACGCCTGCCGCGATGCTGACCGAAGACGAGGATGCGCCCGGTGGCAGCATCCGATCGCAATGGATCAGCGTGCCGGGCGGGCTGGAACAATTTGGTGCGCTGATCCAGACCATCCCGCCGGGGGCCGCAACCGCTGCCAGCCATTGGCACGCGCACGAGGATGAGATGGTGCTGCTGCTCGAGGGCCAGATGATGCTGCACGAGGGCGGGGTGGTGGTGCCCATGCAGCCTGGCGATGCCGCAGCCTTCCCGGCCGGGGCAGCCATTGGCCATCATCTGGAGAATGTGAGCGACCGGCCGGCGCGATTGCTGGTGGTGGGTACGCGCGCGCCCACCGATATCATCACCTATTCGGCCGATGGCCGCCGCTGTGTGCGGGTGCGTGCCTTGCCGGATGATCTGTGGATCGATGCCGAGGGCCGGCCATTGGCCTGACCGGGTTGCGCCTCAACGCCGCCGCCGCGGCTGGCCATAGGGCAGCATCCGGCCACCGTTCCAGCCACCGCCCCAGCCGCCAAAGCCGCCGAAACTGTTGCCGATCAACAGGCTGTTCTGCGCGTCGCCGCTGGCATAGCCCAGGCTGAAGCCCGAAATGCCGCCAAAGCGGCCGCTGCCCTGGGTGATGGAGACGGCGGCGGTGCCGGTCTGGCCCACGGGCAGAATCGCGGTGCCGCTCATGCCGAAGGTGCCGCCGCTGCCGGCAAACATGCTGACCTCGCCATGCACCTTGCGGTCATTGATGGCCGGGCCACCTTCGGCGAAGAATTCGGGATAGAGCGAACGATCCAGCACCGACGGCCGGCGCTGGGCTTCGGGCGTGAGCACCGGGGTTTTTTCCGGGCCACTGGCGGCCGCCGCAATCACCGCATCGCGCTGCGCATCAGACAGGCGCACCACTTCGGTGGCGGCAGCGGGAGTGGCCAGCACGGCCAGCAGGATCGCGATTCTCATCTGTTACCCCTGCGCCCCGCCGCCTTGCGCCTGCCTGAACGGACCATGGGCATCAAGATACTCGATTTCCTCGATCATGGCCTGGGTTTCGCGCGCCAGATAATCGGCCACGGCTTGCCGAAAGCCGGCGTTGGGGATGAAGTGCGCCGAAATCACCGGGGTGGGGCGATAACCGCGCGCCAATTTGTGCTGGCCCTGGGCACCGGCCTCCACCCGGGCGCGGCCATGGGCGATGGCCCATTCGATGGCCTGATAATAGCACAGCTCGAAATGCAGGAAGGGCACATCCTGGGTGCAACCCCAGTAACGGCCATAAAGACATTCATCGCCAATGAAGTTCAGCGCGCCGGCGATGGGTTTGCCGGCCTGGCAGGCGAACATCAACAGGGTGCGATCGCCCATCGTCTCGCCGATCTGGCTGAAGAATTTGCGGGTGAGATAGGGCTGGCCCCATTTGCGCGCGCCCGTGTCCTGATAAAAGGTCCAGAACGCGTCCCAATGGCTTTCGGTGATGTCGCGGCCGCTGATGTGGATGATGTCCAGCCCGGCCACCGCCCGCTCGCGTTCCTTGCGGATCATCTTGCGGCGGGAGGAGGAGAGGGCGGCCAGGAAATCGCCGAAATCGCGATAGCCATCATTCTGCCAGTGAAACTGTTCGCCCATGCGGATCAGCCAGCCGGCATCGCGGAACAATGGCTGTTGTTCGGGCGTGATGAAGGTGGCGTGGGCGCTGGAAAAGCCGTTGGCGCTGGTGATCTGTTCGGCCGCCGCGATCAGGGCCGGGGCGCATTCGGGATCGCGCAGCAGCAATCGCGGCCCGGTGGCGGGCGTGAACGGAAAGGCCGCCTGCAATTTGGGATAATATTGGCCGCCGGCCCGGCCCCACGCATCGGCCCAGGCGTGATCGAACACATATTCGCCCTGGCTGTGCGTCTTCAGATAACAGGGCATGATCCCGGCCGGCCGGCCATCCGCACCGTCCGCGACCAGATGCACCGGCTGCCAGCCGGTGCGCACACTGGCACTGCCCGATGCCTCCAGCGCGCGGAAAAATTCGGCTTGCGCAAACGGGTTGGCGGGAACGTTGTTGGCATTGGCACAGGCGTTCCAATCGGCCAGCGATATCTCGCTGGCCTTGCCCACCACGCGCACGGCCACATCCGCCATCAGGCGATCTCGATCACCGCATCCACTTCCACGGCGACCCCGCGTGGCAGCACGGCCACCCCCACGGCGGCGCGGGCGTGGCGGCCGGCATCGCCGAACACTTCGACCATCAGATCGGATGCGCCATTGCCCACTTCGGGCTGATCGGTGAAATCGGGGTGGCTGGCGACGAACACGCCCAGTTTCACCACACGCTTCACATGGGAAAGCTCCCCCAGTGCCAGCTTCATCTGGGCGATCAGGCCCACGGCGCAGCGGCGGGCGGCGGCCTGGCCAAAGGCCACGTCCACCGTGTCGCCCAGCCGGCCCTTCATCAGGCTGCCATCCTCCGCAAAGGGGATCTGGCCGCTGATGTGCATCAGATTGCCGGCGATCACGGTGGGCACATAATTGGCGGCCGGTGGCGCGGCGCTGGGCAGGGTGATGCCAAGATCGGCAAGCTTGTGTTCCGGAGTCATGGGGTCAACCTTTCAGGATGGTTTCGATGTGTTGCAGCATCGCCGGCCAGTCATCATGGCGGGCATGGGCATCCGGGCTCATCGGGATCAGGTGGCGCACTTCGGGTTCGGCCACCATGTGCAGGCGGTGCACATGCGGCACATGCGCCTTCACCGATGTGTGGTTGGGCGGCAGATCGTCGATGAAAATAGCTTCGGAGGGCTGGAATTCATCCAGCAGCAGCTTCAGCGGCGCGCCCTTGCCGCCCTGGTTGCCGATCACGCGATAGGGCATGCCCAGCCGGGCCAGTTCGGTGGTGCGGCGGGTGGCATGATGATCGGCGATGTTGGTGAGCACCACCACGTCGCAATCCCTGGCCAGATGGCCCAGTGCTTCGGCGGCGCCCACGATCGGGTGCTGATTGTGCATCCAGTCGGCAAAAAACCCATCGAGCAGTGGTGGAAACTCCTGCGGCGCCACCGCGCTGCCATCGGCCCGCTTCACATTGCCGGTGAGGGCGAAACTGTCCATGCTCAGCGTCAGGCCATGGGCCTCACGCAGATAATCGATGAAGGGCGCGATGAAGTGCAGCAGCACGCCATCGCAATCGGACACGATCAGCGGTCTTGGTTTCACCAGTCGCTCCCCAGGCTGCGGGCGGCCTGGGCCAGCGCCGCCGGCGTCACGCCGATGGCATCGGCCGTGGCGACCAGATCAGCTTCATTGGCCATCAGATAATCCAGCAAGGCCATCAATGTCGCCGGGCTGCCGGCATGGGCGCGCAGCGCATCGCCGTCCATCCCGGTGAGCGCCAGAAAGCGCGGGCCCATCGCCTCGTCACCCGCGACATGGGCGAGCGCCTGCAACGCCAGCACGGCCGGATCGGCGGGGGAGGAACGGTCGCGCAGCATGATTTACGCCCTAAGGCCAAGCGGGCGGGCTGCCAAGCGCGCACTTGCCGCCGCCAGTGTCGCGGCGTCGGCCTATCAACCTTGGCCACTGGCCGCGCCGGCAGCATGGCCCTAGCGTGGGATGAGGGAGGATATTGGCGATGTACAAGTTGCATGGTGCGCTGGGCTCACCCTATTCGATGAAGATGCGCGCGCTGTTGCGGGCGCGGCACATCCCGCATGTCTGGGTGCACGGCCGCACCGCCCACGGCGATGCGACAGCCAAGGTGAAGGCCCCGGTGATTCCGGTGCTGGAATATCCGGATGGCCAGTTCGCCAATGATTCCACCCCGCTGATCTATGATCTGGAAGCCCGCCATCCCGAACGCCCGGTCGTGCCGGATGATCCCGGCCATGCCTTCCTGGCCCATCTGATCGAGGATTTTGCCGATGAGTGGCTGACCAAGGCGATGTTTGGCTATCGCTGGCTGGAGGAGGTTGATCAGCTGCAGATGAGCCGCTGGCTGGCCTTTGATGCCTTCAAGGGTGGCGGTGCCGAGCGTGTCGAGCAATTTTCCACCATGTTCCGCGCCCGCCAGGTGGGCCGCATGGCGCTGGTGGGCTGCACGCGCGAGAATTTCGCCCTGATCGAAGCTTCCACCCGCCGCGTGCTGGCGGCGCTGGAAGCGCATGTGGTGGACAATCACTGGCTGTTTGGCGCGCGGCCGTCGCTGGCCGAGTTCGGCATTTATGGGCAGCTCTCGCAACTGGGTGTCGATCCAACGGCGCAGGCGATGATGCGCGCCGATTATCCCTTCACCTATCGCTGGCTGCTGCATGTGGACGATGCGTCGGGCATCGATGGCGAATGGCAGGCGGCCGATGCGCCGCTGGCCCCGGTGGTGATGGCGCTGCTGGCCGAAATCGGGCGGGTCTATGGCCCGTTCCTGCTGGCCAATGCCGCGGCGGCGGCGGCCGGTGACACCATGTTCCGGATCAGCGTTGATGGCCTGCCTTATGAACAGGGCGTGTTCAAATATCAGGCCAAATGCCTGGCCGATCTGCGTGCGCGTTACCAGGCGCTGGCGGCACCGGTGCGGGAACGGCTTGACCCGGTGCTGGCGGCGGCCGGCTGCCTGACATTCCTGCGCTGACACCCGACCAGAGCGGTTTCCGGCCAATCTGAACCACCGTCATCGCGCAGACGCGCGACCCCTGCGGGGCGGGCCGATTTTGGCCCGGTTCGGCGTCGCTCGTCGGTTGCGATGCCAACAGCATCGCGCCCTCCTCGCTCCTTGCACCAGACCAAGATCGCCTCCGTGCCGGCGATCCGGATTGGCCGGAAACCGCTCTGAACGGAAAAAGGGCCGGCGTTGCCGCCGGCCCCTTGTTGCCATCAGGCAGCGCAAGCGCTTACTTGATCTTGGCTTCCTTGAAATCGACGTGCTTGCGGGCCACCGGGTCATATTTGCGGAACAAGAGCTTTTCGGTCTTGGTGCGCGGGTTCTTCTTGGTGACATAGAAATAGCCGGTGTCAGCAGTGGACACGAGCTTGATCTTGATGGTCGTCGGCTTGGCCATGATTCCGTTCCGCAATAATCGTGTGGCGCGCGAGGCCAGGGCCGGCGCGGCGAAGGCAGCCCCATTGCGAGAATTGGCCGGCAGAGTCAAGCGTGCAGGGCGGCTTTTCAACCCGGGTTTTCCGCCTTGCCGGCATGCCAGCCATTGGCAGCGGGCGGGCAAGGCCCTATTTCACCGGGCATGACCCCCATCACCCTTGAAGATCGCGCCGTTCTGTCAGTGGCGGGCGCCGATGCCGGCAGTTTCCTGCAGGGCATGCTCACCCATGATGTTGGCCTGTTGGCGGCGGGCCGGGCGCTGTTTGCCGGGCTGCTCAGTCCGCAGGGCAAGGCCTTGTTTGATTTTCACCTGCATGATGGCGGCGATGGCAGCATCCTGATCGATGTGGCGGCGGCGAAGGCCGATGCGCTGCTCAGGCGGCTTGCCATGTACAAGCTGCGCAAGGCGGTCACGCTGGCGCGGCGCGGCGATCTGGCGGTGTTGGCCGCCTGGCCCGGCGGCGCACCGGCGGATGCGCGCACGCCCGATCTGGGCGCGCGCTGGATTGCTGCCGCCGGCAGTGCGCCCGATGGTGCGGCCCTGTATGACGCGCACCGCCATGCGGTGGGCGTGCCGGACAGTGCGGATATCGGCCAGGATGAGCTGTTGTGGCTGGAAACCGGCGCCGATCTGCTGAACGGGGTGAGCTTCACCAAGGGCTGTTATGTCGGCCAGGAAAACACCGCGCGCATGCACCACCGCGACAAGGTGCGCCGCCGGCTGGTGCCGGTGACCCTGGCCGGTGACCCGGGTGAGGCGGCCGACGTGAAGGACGATCAGGGCCGCGCCTGCGGCAAGCTGCGCAGCCGCAACGGCGATGCCGCCATCGTGCATCTGCGCCTTGAGGCGGCGGCCGGGCCGTTGTTTCTGGGTGAAGCGGCCGTTGCGGTGCGGCGGCCGGCGTGGCTGGATGACGCCCTGAAAGACCTGGCTTCGTGATGGCCGATCCGCTGGCGCGCGCCGCCGCCCGCATTGATGGCAGCCTGGGAACCAGCTGGCGCTGGATCCGGGAAGACAGTGGCGAGGCGTTGTTTGGCGCCGGCATCGCGGTTGTGATCTTTGCCGGGCTCTATGGGCTGTTGCTGCTGGCGCGGCGCTGGTTGCCGGCCAACAGTGATGGTTGGCCCGGTGTGGCGCGCGGCATCGTGGATCGCACGCTCACGCTGTTCCTGATCGGCGTGGCGCTGGATGGTGCGACCCATGCGGTGGCACCGCCGGGGCCGTTGCTGCGGGTGGTGGATGGCCTGTTCACCATCGCGCTGGCGGTGCAGGGGGCCCTGTGGCTGCGCGAACTGGTGCTGGGGCTGGTGCGGCGCCGGGCCGAAGCCAGTCCCGAAGATGCCCGGGCGCTGGGCAGTGCCATTGGCGTGATCACCGTGCTGGTGAATGTGGTGGTCTGGCTGCTGGCGGCGATCCTGATCCTCGACAATCTGGGCGTGAATGTCACCGCGCTGGTGGCCGGCCTGGGCGTGGGCGGCATTGCCATTGGTCTGGCGGCACAGGGCATATTTTCCGATCTGTTCGCGGCGCTGGCGATCCTGTTTGACCGGCCGTTCCGGGTGGGCGATGTGATCAGTTACGGCACGTCCACCGGCACCGTGGAGCATATCGGGCTGAAAACCACCCGCATCCGCGCCCTGTCGGGCGAGCAATTGGTGATGGCCAACACCAAGCTGCTGGATCAGCAGGTGGCCAATCTGCGCCGCATTGAGGAACGGCGCGTGCTGTTGAATTTCGGCATCATCTATCAGACGCCCCCGGCCGTGCTGGAGGCCCTGCCGGGCGAATTGCAGGCAATTGTGACCGCGCAGCCCGATTGCCGCTTTGACCGGGCGGTGTTCACCGGCTTTGGCGCATCCAGCCTGGATTTCGAACTGGTGTTCTTTGTGACCCATCCCGATCTGGCCGCGATGCTGGCGGCACGGCAGGCGGTGGGCTTTGCCATGGTGCGGCGCTTTGCCGAGCTGGGGGTGGAATTTGCCTATCCCACCCAGACCAGCTTCACCGCCGGGCCGGATGGCCGCCTGATCGATCCGACGGCGTTCAGGGAACGGCCGCGCTGAGCGGCGGGTCAGTCGGCAACCTTGGGGATGGCGCCCAGCCGGGCGTGGGCCGGGATGCTGTTGTAAATGGCGGGCGGCGCCAGCCCCAGGCCGGCGCGCACCGCCTCCAGCGGTTGGGACAGCAGCGCGGCATAGTCCAACTGGCCCAGCCACACACAGGCCTTGCCGCGGCGATAGCCTTCCCAGATGGCGCGGGCATAGGGATGGCGTTCCGGCGCGACCCGGCTCTTCACGGCGGCGCCCGCCGCGATGAAGGCCCAGCCCAGACCGCCGGTCTGCGGATAGGAAAAGGCGACCAGGCAGGCCTCTCCCAGGCCATCGGTGCCATATCCGGACAAGACGTGCCACAGATCATGCACATCGCGGGTGCGGCGGCCGAACCAGGCCACCGGATGATCCACCCCGCGCATCACGTGCGACGACACCGCGATCAGCCCTTCGGCCGAGATGTTGCTGCCCTCCACATGCGCGAGATAGGCGCGGCCCAGGCTGTCGGCCGGCAAGGTGGCCAGCCACGCCCGGTCGCTGAGCAGGGTGGCGATTTCCTCGTGGCGGAAGGCCAGCTGGCCGCCTTCCACCGTGGTGAGCAGCCGTTGATAGCCGCGCCACGTGGCATCGCCGTTCAGCGCGGCCATGATGTTGAACACCTCTTCCGTGCTGTCCTTGTTGGCCAGCAGGCGGCGCAGCGCGGCAAAGGCCGCCGGCCAGTTGCGGCGCGGGCGCGCAATGGGCTGCGGTTGCAGCGCGGTGATCGGCTCGATGATGCTCATGGTGGAGTGAAACTACGCATTTTGACTGCAAATGCAACGCCGGCTCAGCCGATATCCTCGATGCTGAGCAGTGACGCATTGCCGCCGGCGCTGGTCGTGTCGGTGGACACGGTGCGTTCGGTGACGAAGCGATAGAGATAATGCGGGCCACCCGCCTTGAAACCGGTGCCCGACAGGCCTTCGCCGCCAAACGGCTGGCTGCCGACCACGGCGCCGATCATCGACCGGTTGACATAAAGATTGCCCACCTCGGCCAGTTGCTCCACCTCGGCCGCCACGCTGGCGATGCGGCTGTGCAGGCCCATGGTGAGGCCATAGCCGCTGGCGTTCACCGCCGCGACCGTCGGCGCCAACTGCCCCGCCGGCCAGGTGGCGACATGCAGGATGGGGCCGAACCATTCGGCGGCCAGATCGCCCGGTTGATCCAGCCGGATGATGGTGGGCGCAATGATCTGCTGGCCGGTGGGGGCGGCCAGCGCGTGCACCCAGCGGCTGCGCTGCGACTGGCGATAGGTTTCCAGCCGCTCGAACGCGGCGGCATCGATCACCGGGCCCACATCGGTGGCCGGATCGGCGGGACCGCCCAGCTTCAGCGTGTTCATCGCACCCTTCAGCATCGCCAGCGTGCGATCCGCCACATCCTCCTGCACCAAAAGCAGCCGCAGCGCCGAACAGCGTTGCCCGGCGGAGCGGAAGGCCGAGGTGATGACATCGGCCACCACCTGTTCGGTGAGCGCAGTCGAATCGACGATCATGGCGTTGATGCCGCCGGTTTCGGCAATCAGCGGCACCAAGGGCCGGGCCTCATCGTCGATCAGCGTGCGGGCAATGCGGCGGGCGGTGGCCGTGCTGCCGGTGAAGGCCACGCCCATGATGCGCCGATCGGCCACCAGCGCCGCGCCAATCTCGCCGCCGCCGGTGACCAGCCCGAACACGCCCGCGGGCACGCCGGCTTCCAGCGCCAGCGCGCGGGCCATGGCGGCAATCACCGGCGTTTGCGGCGCGGGCTTGGCCACCACGGCATTGCCGGTGACCAAGGCCGCCGCCACCTGGCCCAGGAAGATCGCCAGCGGGAAGTTCCACGGCGCGATGGCGGCGAACACGCCGCGCCCCGAAAGCCGCAGTTCGTTGCGCTCGCCGGTGGGGCCGGGCAGGCTGGTGGTGACCATGATGCGCCGGGCCTCGGCGGCATAGAAACGGCAGAAATCCACCGCCTCGCGCACTTCGGCCAGTGCATCGGGCATGGTCTTGCGGGCTTCCTGCACCAGGGCGGCGATCAGATCGGCGCGGTCACGCTCCAGCAGATCGGCGAGCCGGTCGAGCGTGGCGGCGCGGGCGGTGACGGCCAGGCGGTTCCAGGCCGGAAAGGCGGCGTGCGCGGCCGCGATCGCGCTGGCTACATCGGCCGCAGCCGGCGCTGTGGGCAGGGCAAAGCCGGCAACATGGCCAGCCAGTTCGGCCAGCACCTGGGCATCGCCCAGATCAATCCCGGCGCTGTTCACCCGGCTGCTGCCATACAGCGCGGCGGGCAAGGGAATGGACGGGTGCGGGCTGCCGCCCACCCGGGCAATCTTGGCCGCCGGATCGGCCAGCAGATCGGCATCCGACACGCTGGCATCGGCCAGTTGGTGGACAAAGCTGCTGTTGGCACCATTTTCCAGCAGGCGCCGCACCAGATAGGCCAGCAGATCGCGGTGCCCGCCCACCGGGGCATAGGTGCGGCAGCGCCAGCCATCGGCGCGCACCAGCCGTTCGAACAGGCCTTCGCCCATGCCGTGCAGCCGCTGAAATTCGAAATCGCGCCGGCCGGATTGGCTGGCCCATTCCAAGATGGTCGCCACGGTCAGCGCATTGTGGGTGGCAAAGGCCGGATAGATGCGGGTATCGGCCAGCATGTCGCGGGCGCAGGCCAGATAGGACACATCGGTGGCGGCCTTGCGGGTGAACAGCGGATAATCGGCAAGTCCCTGTTCCTGGGTGCGCTTGATCTCGCTGTCCCAATAGGCGCCCTTCACCAGCCGCACGGTCAGCTGCACG
Source organism: uncultured Sandarakinorhabdus sp. (assembly GCA_964535865.1). Taxonomy (GTDB): domain Bacteria; phylum Pseudomonadota; class Alphaproteobacteria; order Sphingomonadales; family Sphingomonadaceae; genus Sandarakinorhabdus. The sequence continues at coordinate 31,266 of CAZHTW010000024.1, forward strand.
CCGGTTTCACCGGCCCCCATCTCTCCTGCCAGCGCGCCGGCCCAGGCGATCACGGCGCGGGCGCGCTTGCCATAGGCCTGCACCGCCATGCCAAAACCACCCCAACCGGGGCGCGGCCGCCGGGCGACGGCGCCGATGATGCCCAGGCTCAAGTCCAGCCGGTCCTGTTCTTCGGCGTCCACCGTCAGGCCGATGCCGGCAGCGGCGGCGGCATCGGCCAGTTCGTGCAGCATCGCGGTCAGCGCCGGCACGCAATCGGCCGCGTGCGCGGTCTCATACCGCGGGTGCAGCGCCGAGAGTTTCACCGAAATGCTGTGCCGCGCGGTGATGTCGCCGCCCGTGGCGGCGCGGCCCACCGCCTTGATCGCCGCCATGTAGCTGGCGAAATAACGCTGGCCATCCTCGGCCGTCCGCGCCGCTTCGCCCAGCATGTCGAAACTGGCGGCAAAGCCCTGATTGTCCCTGTCGTCGGCGCGGGCCAGTGCTTCCTCGATGGTGCGGCCCATCACGAACACCTGGCCCATCAGGCGCATGGCGGCCCCCACGCCCTGGCGCACGAACGGCTCACCGGCCCGCGCGATCAGGCGCTTCAGCACGCTGGCGCGGCCCTCTTCGCCCACCAGGGCACGGGTGATGACCAGCCCCCAGGTGGCGCTGTTCACCAGCGCGCTGTCACTGTCGCCCAGATGGTCGGACCAGTCGGGCGCGCCCAATTTGTCGCGGATCAACAGATCCGCGGTCGCGGCATCGGGCACCCGCAGGAAGGCTTCGGCCAGCGACAGCAGCGCCACGCCCTCGGCGGTGTTGAGGCGATATTGGTGCAGGAAGCGGTTGACCCAGCCACTGGCTTGCGCCGCCCGCAGGTCGGCCAGCAGGGCCAAGGCGCGATGTTCCACGGCGGTGCGGGTGGCCGCATCCAGCATGGCCACCGGCAACAGCCCGGCGAGCACGGTGGGTTCGGCGGCGCGGTGCAGCGCCCGCATCTGGGTGAGGATGGTTTCGGGCGAGTCGGTCATGACGGGGGTTTAGGCGGTGCGCCACAGCGCGTCACCACCCGCAATTGGCCAATCAGGCCAGCGCCGGCACCGGCCGGCGGCGGCGGGCCATGGCGCCCACCAGGCCAAAGCCGGTGATCAGCATCGCCCAGCTTGAAGGTTCCGGCACGGCATTGGCGGCGATATTGTCAAATTCAAAGGCCACGCCGCCCGCGATGAAGCGCAGGCCGCCGATCTCGCTGCCGGGCAGGGCGTGAAAGCCCACCCGTCGGTTGGTCAGGGCGGCGCTCCGGCTGCCATTGGCGGGCGAAAAACTGTTGCCGTTCAGCGTGAGCAGCGTCTGGCCGGCGGTGCCAAGCAGCTGCACCCGGTTGTGCGCATCCACCGAGCCCCAGTAAAAGCTGATCGAACGCAGCGCCGGGGTCAGCAAGGTGGCTTCGCGCGCACCGCCGGCGGCGGTGGTGACGACGCCGAAGCTGCTGGTCACACCAGCCGGGGCCGTTGCCACGCCAGACCGGCTGCCAAGTCGCACCGATGGAGCGACAGACCAGATGAAGCCGCGCGCATTGGGCGTATCGAAATCGACCACGATGCGCTCATTGCGGCCCGGCCCCGGATCAGGTGCGCCAAGGCGGGGGGAAATCAGCACGGTGGCCGCTGCCGGCACGGCGGTGGCGGCAAGCATGGCGGCGGCAAGGGCGGCAAATATTCGGGGCATCATCATGGCGATCAGGTCCATCGGGCTGCAGGGGCAGCGGGTTGTTGCGATGGCCGGGTTGTTAACGAACTGATATGGTTAACAGAAGATATGGATTGGGTTAACAGAAACGGTTTACCATGATTATCACCCGCTGGATTCTGCCGGGTTGACGCAAACGGAAAGCGCGGCCTAGGTTGCACCCGCAAAAAACAAGCTGGGGAGTGTGGCCATGGCCGGAAAATCGCTGACGCTGGACGAATATCGTGCGCTCGTGGGCCAGGAGGTCGGCGTGTCGGATTGGATCGACGTGCCGCAGGACAAGATTGACGCCTTCGCCGAAGTGACCGGCGATCACCAGTTTATCCACGTGAACCCGGAGCTGGCGGCGCAAACCCCGTTCGGCACCACCATTGCCCACGGCTATCTCACGCTCAGCCTGCTGTCGGTGATGGCCTATCAGGCGATGCCGGGCATCAAGGGCACCCGCATGGGTGTGAACTATGGCCTGAACAAGGTGCGCTTCATGGCGCCGGTGAAATCCGGCCGCCAGGTGCGCGGCCGTTTCACCATCGCCGATGTGACGCAGCGCCCGGATGGCGCCTGGCAGACCACGGTGAGCGTGACGGTGGAAATCAACGGTGAAACCAAGCCGGCGCTGGCCGCCGAATGGATCACCTTGGCGTTTGTCGGCTGATCAGCCACCCAATCTTCCTTCGAAAGGACAAGACCATGCGTGAAGCCGTTATCGTTTCCACCGCCCGCACGCCCATCGGCCGGGCCTATCGCGGTGCGTTCAATGCCACCCCGTCGCCCACCCTGGCCGGCCATGCCATCGCCCATGCGGTGCAGCGCGCCGGCATCGAAGGGGCCGAGGTTGATGATGTGGTGATGGGCTGCGCCCTGCAACAGGGTGTGCAGGGCGGCAACATCGCCCGCACGTCGCTGCTGCGCGCTGGCCTGCCCGTCACGGTTTCCGGCCAGTCGATGGACCGGCAATGTTCGTCGGGCGTGATGTCGA
>CAZHTW010000025.1:0-32264 GCA_964535865.1 uncultured Sandarakinorhabdus sp.
CCCGACACATCGCGGGTGATCGACGGATTGTCGGACTTGCGGCTGATCTTGTCGATTTCGTCGATGTAGACGATGCCGCGCTGGGCGCGTTCGACATTGTAATCGCTGGCCTGCAGCAACTTAAGGATGATGTTTTCCACATCCTCGCCCACATAACCGGCTTCGGTCAGGGTGGTGGCATCGGCCATGGTGAACGGCACATCCAGGATGCGCGCCAGCGTCTGGGCCAGCAGCGTCTTGCCGCAGCCGGTGGGGCCAACGAGCAGGATGTTGGACTTGGCCAGTTCCACCTCGGCACCCTTGCCGCCGTGATTCAGGCGCTTGTAGTGGTTGTGGACGGCCACCGACAGCACGCGCTTGGCATGGAACTGGCCGATCACATAATCGTCCAGCACCTTGCAGATCTCGCGCGGCGTCGGCACGTCACCGGACTTTTTCACCAGCGCTGTCTTGGTTTCCTCGCGGATGATGTCGTTGCACAGCTCCACGCATTCATCGCAGATGAACACCGTCGGCCCGGCGATCAGCTTCCTGACCTCGTGCTGGCTCTTCCCGCAGAAGCTGCAGTAGAGAGTGCCCTTGCTGTCGCTGCCGCCCAGCTTGGTCATGACAATCCTTCCATGTGCCGGCCCAGCCCGCCGACATCAACAAACATCAGGCCGAAACCGCGCAAACAAGCCTCGGCTGTTTAATGTAGCGAGATTTGCCCCGCAGCCGCAAGAGAGGTCACGGCAATAACTGCAATTTTATGTCAACGGCCCGCACCAACCGGCGCGAAAATGGCTCAACTCGTCAGGCCGCCAGCGATTCACCCTCGGTGGGCAACGGGCGCTTTTCCATCACCATGTCCACCAAGCCGAAATCCTTGGCCTCTTCGGCGCTCATGAACTTGTCGCGCTCCATGGCGCGCTCGATGGTGTCGATGTCCTTGCCGGTGTGCTTGACATAAAGATCATTGAGGATGCCGCGCACCCGCAGGATCTCGCGCGCCTGGATCTCGATGTCGGTGGCCTGGCCCTGCGCCCCGCCCGACGGCTGATGCACCATGATGCGGGCGTTCTTCAACGCCACGCGCTTACCCGGCGCGCCGGCGGCCAGCAGGAAGCTGCCCATCGAACAGGCCTGACCCACGCACACCGTCGCCACTTCCGGGCGGATATATTGCATCGTGTCATAAATCGCCATGCCCGAGGTGATCACCCCGCCCGGCGAATTGATGTACATGAAGATGTCCTTCTTCGGATTTTCCGATTCCAGGAACAGCAGCTGGGCCACGATCAGCGAGGCCATGCCATCTTCCACCTGGCCGTTCACGAACACGATGCGATCACGCAGCAGCCGCGAGAAAATGTCGAACGACCGTTCGCCGCGGTTGGAGCTTTCGATGACGATGGGCACCAGCCCGGCCTGCGGATTGATCATGGGAGTCTCCTTCATGCCCCTAGTTCGGACGTTTGCGGGACAAGTTCAAGGGGGTGCCCAGCCAGCGCGGCAAAACAGCCGGGGATAAGCCCAAAATGCCAGGGGCCCCGCCGGCACAACCGGCAGGGCCCCTGCAATCCCGTCAAGGCCTGCTTCAGTCGGCCTTCTTGGCAGCCTTCTTCGGCTTGGCCGGCGCTTCATCGCCGTCCGCAGCCGCAGCCTTGGTCTTCTTGGCCGGGGCCTTCTTCACCGGTTCGGCCACAGCTTCGGACGGGGAGTCAGCCGCCGGCTCTTCGGCCTTGGCCTTCTTGGCCGCAGTCTTCTTGGGCTTGGCGGGCGCTTCGGCGGCCGGCGCATGATCATGATCATGATCATGATCATGGCCACAGCCGGGGCCGTGCACATGGCCGGTCGGGGATTCGTCTTCGCTGGCGATGGCGGCTTCCAGCTCGTCGCGGGTGACGCTGCGCTCGGTCAACGTGGCCTTGCCGATCAGGAAATCCACCCCCTTGTCTTCATACAGCGGCGCGCGCAGCTGCATGGCGGCCATGGCGTTCTCCTGGAAGAACTTCACCACCTTCTGCTGTTCGGCCGGGGCATAGCGGCTGGCTTCCTGGCCGATCAGGCGGTTCATTTCAGCCTGGGAAACGGTCACGCCGTTGCGCTGGCCGATTTCCGACAGCAACAGCCCCAGGCGCACGCGGCGCACGGCGATGCGGCGATAATCTTCGCGCTCGGCTTCGATTTCGGCCTTGGCGGCGGCCGGATCGGCCTCACGCGCCGCTTCGGCTTCCAGAGTCTGCCAGATCTGTTCGAACTCGGCATCCACCATGGTTTCCGGCACGTCGAAATCGTGGCGCGACGCCAGCGTGTCGAGCAGCTTGCGCTTCAGATGGGTGCGCGACAGGCCGCCCAGTTCGGCATCCAGCTGATCCTTCAGGATTTCCTTCAGGGCATCCAGGCTGTCCAGGCCGAAACCCTTGGCGAATTCATCATCGATGGCAGCTTCAGCCGCCACTTCCACGCCCTGCACGGTGATGGCGAATTGCGCCGGCTTGCCGGCCAGATTGGCGGCGCCATAATCAGCGGGAAAGGTCACGTTCAAGGTGCGCTGCTCGCCCAAGGTGGCGCCCACCAGCTGGTCTTCAAAGCCGGGAATCAACTGGCCGGAACCAATCTTGACGCGCATGCCTTCACCCGTGCCGCCGTCAAACTTCACGCCGTCCACGGTGCCTTCATAATCGATCACCACGGTGTCGCCGGTCTGGGCAGCATGGCCTTCGGCGGCAGGCTCGGTGCGCTGGGCCGATTCGGCCAGGCGGGCCAGCGCCGCGTCCATGGCGGCATCATCAGCCGGCACCACCAGCTTTTCCAGCGCCAGATCGTCCACCTTCACATCATCGATGGTCGGCAGGACTTCCAGGGAGACGGTGAAGCGGGCATCGCCCTCGTCAGCCAATTCGCCATCCACGTCCACCTGCGGCTGGGTCGCCGGACGCAGGCCGTGATCGGCGATAACCTTGTTCACGCCATCGTTCAACGCCGCCTGCAGGGCTTCGCCGCGCAGCGCCGCACCGTGCATCTTCTTGACCAGATTGGCGGGCACCTTGCCGGGGCGGAAGCCGGGCATCTTGATGGTCTTCGCCACTTCGGCCAGGCGGGTTTCCAGCCGCGCGGCAATCGCATCGGCCGGGATCACCAGCGAATAGGCGCGGCGCAAGCCCTGGTTGTTGATTTCGGCAATCTGCATCGAAGAACCCGTCTCTTGAAAAAGCTGCAATCGGTGAACGGCGCGGCCCCGTGGCAGGCGGCGGCGGCTGGTGCGGGCGAAGGGACTCGAACCCCCACGTCTTTCGACACCGGAACCTAAATCCGGCGCGTCTACCAATTCCGCCACGCCCGCACCCGGGGCACGAAGCGCCCGCGTATAGCAGCGTATCACCCAAGTGCAAGGCCGCACGACGATTGCGGCGGCGGGTGCGGGCCGTGCCCGGCGGGCCCGGCCAATGCCGTTGGTTTCAGGCCCGCGCCACCGTCCACACGGTGCCGGCAAAGCCCGCCATCACCAGCGCCGCGACCGACATGAACAGCCGCGCCCGCCGTTGCGGCGTGCCAACAAAGCGCTGGATCAAGGGGTGATCATTGCGACCGGCCGTGGCCCACGCCATCAAGGCGATCCAGAGCGCGAACGAAAACAGCGACACCACGTTCAACGCCGCCAGCAGATGCTTGTCAGGGTGATGGTTCACATAGGCGATGGCCGCCGGCAGAAAATTGAAGACGCACAGGAAGACAAATCCTCCCCAGATCAACCACATGGCTGTCACGCTTGAAAGCATGGCCTATCCTCCCCCGCAGCACGTTCAGGTGCATGCGCATCGGGACCCCACCGACTCACATGCGATAGGGTGAATCTACATTGTGTTAAGCTTTTGGCAAGACTTATTTATACCATTTTGCAATTTTGTGTCGCGTTTTGCACAGGTTTCTGTGCCATTTTGGCTGCAGTCACGGCACCAGCCAGGATCGCAGCACAAAGCCGACAAAGCCCACCACGGCAACGCCGGCCAGCCACAGCCCGACAAACCAGCCCAGCCGGGCCCAGACCGTGCGATCAGCCATAATGTTCGGGCCCCACCTTGCCGCGGAACAGCCAATAGCCATAGGCCGTATAGCCCAGGATCACCGGCAGCAGCAGGCCAACGCCCACCAGCATGAAACCCTGCGCATTGGCCATGGTGGCCGCCTGCCAGATCGTCACCTGCCCTGGCACTGCCCAGGGAAAAATGGAAATGCCCAGGCCGATGAAGGTGAGCAGGAACAACAGCTCGGCCAGCAGGAACGGCGCCACCTCCGCCCGCCGCTTGAGCGCCCGGATGAAGGCGATGGCGGTGATGCCCACCAGGATCGGCACCGGCGCGGCAAAATAGAGGCCGGGCGCTTCGAACCAGCGCATGAAATAATCATGGTTCAGGAAGGGCGTTGCCAGGCTGACGGCGCCAATGGCCATGATGCTGGCGGCGCCGGCCCGCCACGCCATGGCAAAGCTTTTGGCCTGCACCGCGCCCCCGGTCCGCCAGATCAGCCAGCAGGCGCCCAGCAGCGCATAAGCTGCCACCACCGAAGCGCCGGTGAGCAGCGAAAACGGGCTCAGCCAATCCCACCAGCCGCCGGCATAGCTGCGCCCTGCCACCTTCACGCCCTGCAACACGGCGCCCAGGATCACCCCTTGCGCAAAGGCCGCCAACGTGGAGCCGCCAAAAAACGCCAGATCCCACAGCCAGATGCGGCTGGTGCGGGCGCGATATTTGAACGCCACCCCGCGAAAGATCAGCCCCAGCAGCATGGCAATCAGCGGCGCATACACCGCCGGCATCAATATCGCATAGGCCAGCGGGAAGGCAGCAAACACGCCGCCGCCGCCCAGCACCAGCCAGGTCTGATTGGCATCCCACACCGGCTTGATCGTGGCGATGGCGGTCTCGCGCTCCGGCCCCGGCGCCATCACCGGAAACAATATGCCGATGCCCAGATCAAACCCATCGGTGATCACATAGATGAAGATGGCCAGCCCGATGATGCCGGCCCAGACCAGGGTGAGAAACGGATCGGGAGCCATGCCTGCCTACTCCGCCAACTGGAAGCCATAGGGCGCATCGGGCGGCAGGCTGCCGACGTCCACCGTCTGCTCCTTGCCGGGGCCCTTGTCCTGCGGGTTGGGTTCGTTGCCCATCAGCTTGATGATGAACCAGGTGCCGACCCCGAACACAAAGAAATAGACGATGATGAAGGCCAGCAGCGATGCCGCCACCGCGGGCGCTGCCAAGGGCGATGCGCTTTCGGCGGTGCGCAGCAGGCCGAAGATGGTGAAGGGCTGCCGCCCGGTTTCGGTGGTGATCCACCCGGCCAGCACCGCGACGAAGCCGGCCGGCCCCATGGCCAGCGCCAGCCGCTGCTGCCACACATTGTCAAACAAGCGGCCGCGCAGCCCATTCCACGCCGCCCAGCCGCCGAGCAGCAGCATCAGCACTCCCAGCCCCACCATCACCCGGAAGGCATAGAAGGGAAAGGCCACCTTGGCGCGGTTTTCCGGCGGCACCTTGTCCAGCCCCGTGGTGGCCGCTTCGATGTCATGTTGCAGCACCAGGCTGCCCAGCGCCGGCACCTCCACCTTGTATTTCATCACCTGGTTCGCATCATCGGGCACGCCAAACAGGATCAGCGGCGCGGCGCGATCGTGGCTTTCATAATGGCCTTCCATCGCGGCGATCTTGGCCGGCTGGTGCCGCAGCGTGTTCACGCCATGCTCGTGGCCGGCCAGCACCTGCAGCGGCGCCGTGATCGCCACCATGAACATCGCCATGGCAAACATGATCTTCGTTGCCAGCTGCGGCGTGCGGCCTTGTCTGCGGTCCTTCAGCAGGTGGAACGCACCGACCGCGCCGACCACCAGCGCCGTGGTGAGATAGGCGCCCAACAGCGTGTGGGCGAGGCGATAGGGCATGGACGGGTTGAAGACCACCGCCAGCCAATCAGTCGCATAAAATTGACCATTGGGCGCGATGGCATAGCCTTGCGGCGTCTGCATCCAGCTGTTGACCACGATGATCCAGAAGGCAGAAATGGTGGTGCCAATGGCAACCAGGCAGGTGGCAAGAAAGTGCAATTTCTTGCCCACCCGGTCGAGCCCGAACAGCATCACGCCCAGAAAACCCGATTCAAGGAAGAAGGCAGACAAGACTTCATAGGCCATCAGCGGGCCGATCACCGGGCCCGCCTTGTCGGAAAAGGCCGCCCAGTTGCTGCCGAACTGATAGGCCATGACAATGCCCGACACCACGCCCATGCCAAAGGCGATGGCAAAGATCTTCAGCCAGTATCGGAACAGCTGCAGATACACATCGCGCCCGGTTTTCAGCCAAAGCCCTTCAAGCACAGCGAGATAGCTGGCCAGCCCGATCGAGAAGGCCGGAAAGATGAAGTGGAACGAAACCGTGAAGGCAAACTGGAAACGGGCCAGCGCCAGAGCGGAAACATCGTCGAACATGGGCGTCAACAGGCTCCTTCCCGGCGCGGCGCAAGCGGTGTAGGCGCGCTCGAGATCAATGAAGTGGCTTATGGCGGGGAATCATGGCGTCGGACATTGAAATTGCGCGCGCAGCGACATTGCGCCCCATCCGGGATGTGGCCGCCGGCCTGGGCCTGGCCGAAGCCGACATTGAACCTTACGGGCATCATATCGCCAAGATCAGTGCCAAAACGCTGGCGGCCTGTGGCCGGCGGGTGCCGGGCAAGCTGATCCTGGTGACGGCGGTGAACCCGACGCCGGCGGGAGAAGGCAAGACCACCACAACCATTGGCCTGGCCGATGCCCTGAACCGCATCGGCCGACGGGCGGTGATCGCCCTGCGCGAACCCAGCCTGGGCCCGGTGTTCGGCCGCAAGGGCGGCGCCACCGGCGGCGGCCAGGCGCAGGTGCTGCCGATGGAAAAGATCAACCTGCACTTCACCGGCGATTTCCACGCGATCACCTCGGCCCACAATCTGCTGGCCGCGATGGTCGACAATGCGGTGCATTTTTCCACACCGATGCCATCGGGCGCCAGCATCAACCCACGCACGATCACCTGGCGGCGCGTGCTGGACATGAACGACCGCGCCTTGCGCCAGATCGTCGCCGGCATGGGCACCGGCAACCACCCGCTGCGCGAAACCGGGTTCGACATCACCGTTGCGTCCGAGGTGATGGCAATCCTGTGCCTGGCCGATGACATGGCCGATCTGCAGGCCCGGCTGGCCCGCATCCGTGTTGCCAAGGACATGGCGGGCAACCCCGTCACCGCCGGTGATATCGGCGCGGCCGGCGCCATGGCCGCCCTGTTGATCGATGCCATGCAGCCCAATCTGGTGCAGACCATCCACGGCAGCGCCGCCCTGATTCACGGCGGCCCGTTCGCCAACATCGCCCACGGCTGCAACAGCGTCATCGCCACCCGCGCCGCGCTGGGCATGAGCGAATTCGCCGTCACCGAAGCCGGCTTTGGCGCCGATCTGGGCGCGGAGAAATTTGCCCACATCAAATGCCGCTCCGCCGGGTTGGCGCCGGCCGTTGCCGTGGTGGTCGCCACCGTGCGGGCGCTGAAATATCATGGCGGCATGGCCCTGGCCGATCTGGGCACAGAAGATTCTGCCGCTCTGGATCGCGGCCTTGCCGTGCTGGCCCGCCATGTCGAAAATCTCCAAACCCTTGGCCTGCCCGTCGCGGTGGCCATCAACGCCTTCACCAACGACACAGCCGACGAGCAGGCCCAGGTGCTGGCGCATTGCCGGGACCGCCTGCACGTGCCGGCCCATCTGTGTCGCCACTGGGCCAACGGGCCCGCGGGTGCCGAGGATCTGGCCTGCAGCGTCGCCGCACTGGCCGATGCCAACAGCGACCCCCTGGCCAGTTTCACGCCGCTCTATGCCACCGGTGCCGACGTGCTCGATGCGCTCACCGCCGTCGCCACCCGCATCCACCGCGCCGGCAGCGTTACCCTGTCAGCCGCCGCACACAAGCAACTGGCCGCCCTGCGAGCCGAAGGGCTGGCCAATCTGCCGGTGTGTCTGGCCAAGACGCCCTACAGCTTCACCGCGGATGAAAAGGTCCGCGGTGCCGTCTTCGGCCACGACCTGCCCGTCCGCGAACTGCGGTTGGCCGCCGGAGCCGGCTTCATCGTCGCGCTGGCTGGTGACATTGCCACCATGCCCGGCCTGCCCAAATTGCCATCAGCAAATTTCATCCATATCGATGCGCAGGGCCAGATCGAAGGATTGAGCTGAGCCAAGCCGCACCATTGACACGGCCGCAAATGCCGACAGACTTTGTCGAAAGGGGAACTGATCATGCCGATTGCACGGTTTGCCGCGATATTTGCCCTGCTGTGTGCCGCGCCGGCCATGGCGCTGGAAGTGCAGGTGAAGGCCTTCACAGATCTGGGCGTTTCGCAACCAACGGCGCAATGCATCGTCGGCCAGCTTGGCCAGGGCGTGCAACTGGACAGCGCCGGCGAAGAGGATGACGAAGGCGAGCTTGCCTCCATCCTCGATCAATACAAGGCAGCCGCGGTGAAGGTTTCGGACGTGGGCAAACAGGCCTTTTTCAACAGGGTTGCAAATGCGGCCTTCAAGGTGCCGGCCAACCGCACCAACTTCATCAAGGTCGCCAGCCAGTGCAGCGCTGGCGGCTGACCGGCTGAACCCATGCTTGCGTTCGCCAGAAAAGGTCAGTATTATTGACCCAATTTCGCGATGAGGACGCTCACACATGGTCGCCGGCCTGCCCCCCTTCAGCCTTGAAGACAAATATCGTTTCCGCGATGGCCGGGTGTTCATGTCGGGGGTGCAGGCCCTCGTCCGCCTGCCGCTGGTGCAGAAATGGCGCGATGCCGCCGCCGGCCTGAACACCGCCGGTTTCATCTCCGGCTATCGCGGCTCGCCGCTGGGCGGTTATGATCAGGAGCTCTGGCGCGCCAAGAAATGGCTGAAGCAACAGGATATCCATTTCGTTCCCGGCGTGAATGAGGAACTGGGCGCCACTGCTGTGTGGGGCACCCAGCATGTCGCGCTGAACCCCAAGGCCACCAGGGATGGCGTGTTCGGCATCTGGTATGGCAAGGGCCCCGGCCTCGACCGCGCCATGGATGTGATCAAGCATGGCAATGCTGCCGGCACCAGCCAACATGGCGGCGTGCTCGCCATCGTTGGCGATGATCACGGCGCCAAGAGCTCCACCCTGCCGCACCAGAGCGACCATAATTTCCAGGCCGCCTTCGTGCCCTTCCTGGCGCCGGCCTCGGTGCATGAATTTGTCGAATATGGCCTGCTCGGCCTGGCCATGAGCCGCTTTGCCGGCACCTGGGTCGGTTTCAAGGCCACGGCCGACACGGTGGAAACATCGGCAACGGTTGATCTGGCCGGCGAACAGCGCGGCATCATCATCCCCGATTTCGAATTCCCCGATGGCGGCGTCCACATCCGCCCCGGCGACATCTGGCGCGAGGAAGACACCCGCCTGCAACGCTACAAGGGTTTTGCCGCCATGGCCTTTGCCAAGGCCAACCAGATCGACCGGGTGGTGTGGGACAGCCCCCGTCCGCGCATCGGCATCGTCTCCACCGGCAAGGCCTTTGCCGACACGATGGAGGCGCTGGCCGAATTGGGCATTGATGACCGCATCGCCGCCAGCATCGGCCTCAAGGTCTACAAGGTCGGCATGCCGTGGCCGCTGGAACCCACCGGCATTCGCGCCTTTGCCGAAGGCCTGGAAGAAGTGCTGGTGATCGAGGAAAAGCGCGAATTCATCGAGCATCAGCTGAAATGGCAGCTCTACAACTGGCGTGAGGCCGTGCGCCCGGTGGTGGTGGGCAAGCATGACGAAGCCGGGGAATGGCTGCTGTCGCCTGACAATGAACTCTCTCCCGGCGTGATCGCCCATGTCATCGCCGCGCGCATCCAGCGCATCCATGACACCGACCGGATCCGGCAGACCCTCAGCTTCTTCCGCGACCAGTCCGGCAAGGCCGCGGCCTATGAAACCCCGGTCAAGCGCAGCCCCTATTTCTGTTCCGGCTGCCCGCACAACACATCGACCAAGCCACCAGAAGGCCAGCGCGCCCTGGCCGGCATCGGCTGCCACATCATGGCGATGTGGATGGACCGCGCCGAAACCTTCACCCAGATGGGCGGCGAAGGCGTCACCTGGGTGGGTGAAGCGCCGTTCACCACCGAAAACCATGTCTTCGCCAATCTGGGTGATGGCACCTATTTCCACTCCGGCCTGCTCGCCATCCGCCAATCCATCGCGGCGGGTGTGAACATCACCTACAAGATCCTCTACAACGACGCCGTCGCCATGACCGGCGGCCAGAAGCATGATGGCGAACTTTCGGTGGACCAGATCGCCGCCCAGATGCTGGCCGAACATGCCAGGAAGGTGGTGATCCTCACCGAGGATCTTGACCGCTACAAGGGTGTCACCATCCCGCCGAGCGTCCGTCTGCTCGATCGCGGCGCGCTCGAAGCCATCTCCCGGGAATTCGCCGCCACGCCCGGCTGCACCATCATCATCTTCGATCAGACCTGCGCCGCCGAAAAGCGCCGCCGCCGCAAACGGGGGCAGATGGTCGATCCGGCCCGCCGCATCTTCATCAACCCGGCGGTGTGCGAAGGCTGCGGCGATTGTTCGGTGCAGTCCAACTGCGTGTCTGTGGAGCCCATCGAGACCGAATTCGGCCGCAAGCGCCGCATCAACCAATCCAGCTGCAACAAGGATTACAGCTGCGTGAAGGGCTTCTGCCCCAGCTTCGTCACCGTTGACGCTGCCCAGGTGAAAAAGTCCAAGGCCGAATTCAGCCTTGATGGCGTTGCCGATCCCACCATCCCCGCCCCCGGCGCCGGCTACAACATCATGGTGACCGGCATCGGCGGCACCGGTGTGCTCACCGTGTCGGCGCTGCTCGGCACCGCTGCCCATATCGAAGGCCTGGCCAGCACCACCGCCGACATGGCCGGCCTCGCCCAGAAGGGCGGCGCGGTCTACAGCCACGTCCGCATCGCCGGTTCCAACGACGATCTGCTCTCCCCGCGCATCATGGCCGGCAATGCCGATCTGGTGCTGGCCTGCGATGCCGTGGTTGCGGCCGACAAGCCAACCCAGACCCTGATGGTGCCCAGCCGCACCGCCGTGGTCGCCAACGCCGATGTGGCGCCCACCAGCGATTTCGTGCGCAACCGTGATTATGATTTCAAGGCCGCCAGCGTCGAACGCGCCATCCGCAAGGCCAGCAACCCCAATGCCTGTGATTTCATCGCCGCCGACACGGTGGCCACCGCCCTGTTGGGTGATGCCATCGGCAGCAATATCCTGCTCATGGGCTATGCCTGGCAAAAGGGCCTGATCCCGCTGCAGCGCGCCAGCATCGAAGCCGCGCTTGAGCTGAACGGCGTCGCCATCCCGTTCAACAAGCGCGCCTTTGCCTTGGGCCGCCTGCTCGCCACCCGCCCCGATCAGGTGCTGGCGCTGGTGGAGGCCACGCGCGGGCCGCAGCCGGAACCGCCCGCCACCACGCTGGACGAGATGATCGCGCGCCGCGAAGCAGATCTGATCCTCTATCAGGATGCCGCCTATGCGCAGCGCTTCCGCGCCACGGTGGACCAGGCCCGCATTGCCGGCGGCGACGCGCTGGCCGAAGCGGTGGCCAAAAGCCTCTACCGGCTGATGGCCTACAAGGATGAATATGAAGTCGCCCGCCTCTACAGCGATGGGCGGTTCCGCGCGGCTTATGATGCGCAGTTCGCCGGCGGCAAACCCCGTGTCCTGCTCGCCCCGCCGCTGATCACCCGCCTTGACCCCGCCACCGGCCGCCCGAAGAAGATCAGTTTTGGCCCGTGGATTTTCAAGGCGTTCGGCGTGCTGGCCAAGCTGAAGGGCCTGCGCGGCACCGCGCTCGATATCTTCGGTTACAGCGAAGAACGCCGCTTTGAGCGCGCCGATATCGCTGCGTTCGAAGCCGATGTGGCCCGCCTGTGCGCCGAGGTGAACCCCGCCAACATCGGCCTGGCCCTTGCCATCGCCCGCCTGCCGATGGACGTGCGCGGCTTTGGCCCGGTCAAGGCCAAGGCGCGGGCCGAAGTGGCGGCGCGGCGGGACGCGCTGTGGGCCAAGCTCGCCGGCACACTGGAACGGGCCGCTGCCTGAAGGTGACGGCGTTCATGCCCGATAGCTCTAGATAGCTTTCCGCCCGCTGGATCACGTGTATCACTCTGGTCAGGCAACAGGGTCTGGGGAGAGCCATGCACTACGCGGAACTTGCGAAAGCACGCGACGAATTGACCGGCCCTGGTGGCGCGTTCGAGATCGCGACCATCAAGGTCAATGGCATCCCGGTGCGCGCCTATGCCCATGCGCTGCCTGATGTGCGGGCCCTGTGGCAATCGACAGCGCAGTTCGCTGACCGGACCTATCTGGTCTATGGCGACGAACGGCTGACCTATGCCGAAGCCCATGCCCGGGTGGACGCGATTGCGGCCTGGCTGGCGGCGCAGGGCGTGGCAAGCGGCGACCGGGTGGCGATTGCCATGCGCAACTATCCCGAATGGATGCTGATTTACTGGGCCTGCGTGTCGTGCGGCATCGCCGTTGTGGGCATGAACGCCTGGTGGACGCCCGAGGAGATGGCCTATGCGCTGACGGACTCGGCGCCCAAGGCGTTGTTCCTCGATGGCGAACGGCTGGAGCGTTACCGGGAGATCGCAGCGCCGCCGGCCGGCATGATTCTGGTGGGCGTGCGGCTGGGCGGGCCAGAACCCGGGGTGACAGACTTCGCCGCAGTGATTGCCAAGGGCGGGGCGATGCCCGATGTGGCGATCGATCCCGATGCCGATGCCTGCATCTTCTACACATCGGGCACGACGGGATTTCCCAAGGGCGCGCAGCTCACCCATCGCGGCTGCGTCACCAATTTGTTCAATCTGCTCTATTCTGCGGCCTCGACGGCGTTGGCGATGCAGCGGGCCAAGGGTGTGGAGCCGCCGGCCGTGGCACCGGTGCCGGTCGCGCTGCTGACGACGCCGCTGTTCCATGTCACCGCCAACAATTGCGGCGCCTATCCCACCACCGCGCTCGGCGGCACCATCGTGCTGATGTACCGCTGGGATGCCGGTGACGCGCTGCGCATCATCGCGCGGGAGCGGGTAACCTCCATTGGCGGCGTGCCGGTGATGGCGCGCGAACTGATCAACCACCCGGATTTCGCCACCGCCGATGTGTCGAGCCTGACGGCCATGTCGGGCGGGGGCGCCCAGGTGCCGCCCGATCTGGTGCACAAGATCGACGACAAGGTGGCCGGCGCGCGCCCCGGCACCGGCTATGGCATGACCGAAACCTGCGGGATCATCACGTCCGTCTCCGGCGATTTCTTCGTCGACAAGCCGGACAGCGCCGGCCCTGCCATGCCCAGTTTCGAGGCAAAATGCGTGGATGATGCCGGCAACATGGTGGCGCCGGGCGCCATTGGTGAGCTGTGGGTGAAGGGCGCCGCGGTCATCAAGGGCTATATCAACCGGCCGGAGGCAACCGCCGCTTCGATCACCGATGGCTGGCTGCACACGGGCGACGTGGCCCGCATCGACGAGGATGGCTTCATCTTCATCGTCGATCGCAAGAAGGACATGGTGCTGCGCGGCGGCGAGAATGTCTATTGCGCCGAGGTTGAGGCCGCGATTTATCGCCATCCTGCCGTTGCCGAATGCTGTGTGTTCGGCGTGCCCGATCAGCGGCTGGGCGAGGAAGTGGGCGTGGCTGTGGTGCTGAAGCCCGGCGATAGCCTGGAGGAAGCCGCGCTGCGCAGCTTTGTCGGGAGCCTGATCGCCAGTTACAAGGTGCCGCGCCACATCTGGTTCATGGCCGAACCACTGCCGCGCAACGCCAGCGGCAAGTTCCTGCGGCGCGAATTGCGTGACCGATTGGCCAAGGATCTGCCGGCGGCGTGACGGCCATCGTGGATGGGTGACGCACTCAATCGATATTGAGGGCGAAGCAGCCGTTCTTGCCGATTTCCAGCGTCTTGCAACCGTCGCGGGCGTCGTCGCGGGTGGGGAATGGCCCAACCTGCAGGCGATAATTGCCACCGAACTTGCCGATCACCGGGCGCAGGCCGCGGGTGGCGCGGCCGTTGGCAGCCACGAGCTTCTTCCAGGCCGTCATGGCGGTTTTCTGGTTGGGATAGGTGCCAAGCTGGATGCGCCAGCCGGTTTCCCTTGGTGGCGGTGGCGCGGCCTTCTTCGGCTTGGGCTGCGGCTTTTCGGCGGTCCGCACCGGGGCTGATGCGGCGGTGGGAGCAGACAGCAACGGGCTGGCAGAGCGGGCTTCGGCCGGCGGAGCGCCGGTGCCGGCGTCTGCAGCCGGCGGGGCCGAGCCTTGTTCTTCCGCTTCGTCTTCATTGGCCGGGGGTTCACCGCCGGCGGCCTTGAGCTGGGCTGCGTTGAGGGCGGCCGTGCTGGTTTCACCCGACGTCGCGGGCTGGTTGGCAGCCGCACTGGCCAGCACCTGCACCGGCGGCGGCGGGGTGGTGACGGCATTCAACGGTGGCGGCGCAATGCCGGGCTGGAACTGGGTGGGCACGCCGCTGCCGCTGGCCAGCGCCGTGGCGATCTGCCAGCCATTGGCGCGGTCAAGCGGCTGGATGGCTTGCGAAAGTTCGTTCAGGGCCTTGGTGGCTTCGGGCAGGCCCTGGGCGGCGGCGCGCACCAGATAGGCATAGGCGAGCGGCATGGATTTGGCGGCGCCATCGCCGTTCCAGTGGACGATGCCCAACACATATTGCGCCCGCATCTCACCCCGATCAGCCGCCGCCTTCAGCCAGCGCACGGCTTCGGGCTTTTCCGGCGCCTGGAACAGCAATATGCCCAGATTGGCCTGGGCCGGCAGATGGCCCTTCACGGCGGCGCGGCGATACCAGTCGCGGGCAATTGCCTTGTCGAGCACAACGCCGCGGCCAAGTTTATAGGCCTGGCCAAGGTTGAACATGGCATCGGCATCGCCGTTCTCGGCAAACGGCTGCCACATCGAAACGGCATCATCCCATTTGCCGGCGCGCCACAATTCCACGCCCTGGCGAACCGATGGCGGCGGCGGCGTGGCGCGTGCCGGGGCAGCAGCGGCCGGGCGCGTGGCTCTGCCCTTCTTGCCCTTTTTCTTCTTGCGGGCGGCCAGCGCCGGATCGCCGGCGATCAACGCCAGCACCAGCAGCATGCCTATTGCCCTCACGCCCGCCAAACCACATCTCCGCCCTTTATCGTTATGCGCACCCGTCCGGCGGTTGGCAGCCCGTTGAAGGGCGTATTGCCGGCGCCGTGGAATTGATCGCCGTCGATACGCCAAGGCGCCTGTTCGTCAAAGACCACAACGTCCGCCGGTGCGCCGAGTTGCAAGGTTCCGGCGACAAGCCCAAAGCGCCGGGCCGGATTGGTGCTGAGCATGGCGATCAGGCCAGGCAGATCGATCACGCCATCGCGCACCAGGCCAAGGCCGAGCGCCAGCAGGGTTTCGGCCCCCGCCATGCCGGCGCGGGCATCGGCGAAGGGCTGGCGCTTGTCTTCCTGGCTTTGCGGATCATGGCCAGACGACAGGATGGTGATCAGGCCGGCGGCTATGCCGTCGCGCGTCGCCAGCCGATCGCGCTCATCGCGCAGCGGCGGCGACAGGCGGGCAAAGCTGCGGAAGCCGGACACCGCCATGTCGTTCAGATAGAGATGCGCCGGCGTGATGCCGGCCGTCACATCCACGCCGCGCGCCCGGGCGGCGGCAAAGGCGGCCAGGCCTTCGGCGGTGGTGATCTGGCGGATGTGCAGGGCAGCGCCAGTGGCCTCGGCCAAGCGGCAATCGCGGCTGATGGCCAGGCTTTCCGCAAAGGCCGGCGCGGCGGCGAGGCCCAGCCGTGTGGCATATTCCCCGGCGGTGGCGACGGCGCCGGCGGTGAGTGCTGCGTCTTCGGCGTGGGTCACCACCGTCAGGCCGAAGGCGGCGGCATAGGCC
Source organism: uncultured Sandarakinorhabdus sp. (assembly GCA_964535865.1). Taxonomy (GTDB): domain Bacteria; phylum Pseudomonadota; class Alphaproteobacteria; order Sphingomonadales; family Sphingomonadaceae; genus Sandarakinorhabdus. The sequence continues at coordinate 15,998 of CAZHTW010000025.1, forward strand.
AGCAGGCGGTGCATCACCCTGGCATCCGCAATGGCATGGCGGCCGGTGGCGACGCCCACGGCACCGGCGGCCTGGGCCAGGCCGATTTCGGCGAGCTCTTCGCCGCGCAAACCGCGCGTCGCGGCGGCCAGCGGGTGCACCCACACATCGGGCTTGCCCGACCCTTGCGCAAAGGCGACCAGCGCCGGTTCGTCCAGCGGCGGCGATTGATCCGGCATCAGGATCATGCGGGTGATGCCGCCGGCATTGGCGGCGGCCGTATCGGCGCGGAACACCCCGGCATCGATGATCCCCGGCGCCACCACCAGCCCGCACGCATCGATGATCTGGGCATCAGCCGGCGGTTCGAACGCGCCGATGGCCGCGACCTTGCGGTCCATCAGCAGGATGGTGGCGATGCCATCATGCCCCGTTGCCGGGCAGATGACGCGGCCGCCGGTGATGGCGATGGGTGCGGTCATGCCCAGCCCTCGATGCCGCGCCGCCGCCGCGTGAGCACATCAAGACAGGCCATGCGGACGGCCACGCCCATCTCCACCTGTTCGGTCACGGCGCTGCGGGCGATATCGTCGGCGATGGCGCCATCAATCTCCACACCGCGGTTCATCGGGCCGGGGTGCATCACCAGCACATCGGGCGCCGCCTTGGCCAGCCGCGCTTCGGTCAGGCCATAGAAGCGGAAATATTCGCGCGGCGACGGCACATAGGCGCCCTCCATCCGCTCGGTCTGCAGGCGCAGCATCATCACCACATCGGCACCGGCCAGGCCGGCATCCATGTCGGTGAAGCTTTCGACGCAATAGCCATCCAGCCCGGCCGGCAGCAGCGTTGGCGGGGCCACCGCGCGCACTTCGGCCCCCAGGGCGGCCAACAACATGAAGTTGGAGCGCGCCACCCGGCTGTGCAATATGTCGCCACAGATCGCGACGCGCAGCCCGGCAATGCGGCCCTTGCGGCGGCGGATGGTGAGGGCATCAAGCAGCGCCTGGGTGGGATGTTCATGGCGGCCATCGCCGGCATTCAGCACCGGGCAATCGACCTTTTCGGAAATCAATTGCACCGCGCCCGATGATCCATGACGGATCACGATCATGTCGGGATGCATGGCGTTCAGCGTGAGCGCGGTGTCGAGCAGCGTCTCGCCCTTCTTCAGGCTCGACCCCGAAACGCCGAGGTTGACCACATCGGCGCCCAGCCGCTTGCCGGCGATTTCAAAGCTGAGCAGCGTGCGGGTGGAATTTTCGAAGAAGGCGTTGATCTGGGTGAGGCCGGCCAGCCGGTCGGCATGCTTCACGGCGCTGCGGTTCATCTCCACCCATTGTTCGGCTTCATCCAGCAGGAAGCAGATTTCCCACGGTTTCAGCGCGGCAATGCCCAACAGATGCGCATGCGGAAACGGGTGCGCACCGTCTGCCAGTGCGGGATGAGAGGGTGCGCGCGCCATGAGCCCCTCCCCTAATGACACTCAAGGTGCCAGACAATAGCTCAATCACCCCGCCAGCGCAGCGCCGGCAGCACGCTGGCGAAATCATCGGTCCACACCGGTGCCGCGCTGTCTGCCCGCACCGGCTGCCAGCCGGCATCGGCCGCCGCCAGCGTGGCCAGACGCGCCGGATCGCGGGACAGGGCCACCCAGGTTGATCGCGCCGACATCATGTGGGGCGCGTCCGGTTGGGCGGGGCGATAGCTCAATTGCTGCACCTGCCAGCCACCATCGGCGGCCAGGGCGGCAACCACCGGTTCCAGATCAAGAAAGCGGTTGGTGATGTGGATCAGCAGCACGCCATCACGGCGCAACACCCGGCCATAGATGGCCAGCGCCTCGCGCGTCATCATGTGCAGCGGGATGCTGTCAGACGAAAAGGCATCCACGGCCAGCAGATCGAAACTGCCGGTGGCTTCCTGCTGCAGGGTCAGCCGGGCATCGCCCACCACCATGCGCAGATCGGGCGTGCAATCGTTCAGATAGGTAAAATCGCGGCGGGCGATCGCCACCACCGCCGGATCAATCTCGAACATCGTCCAGCGTTCCTGCGGCCGGGCATAGCAGGCCAGCGTGCCCGCCCCCAGGCCCACCACACCAATGCGCGCGCCTGCACCAAACATCGCCGGCACCGCCGCCAGCGCCCGGCCCACACCACTGCCCCGCACATAATAGGTCATCGGTTCACGGCGCAGGCCGGGCCGCAGCGACTGTACCCCGTGCAAGGTGGTGCCGTGGGTGAGCAGGCGGAGCGCGCCGTCGGCACGATCGCGCACGGTGTAGATGCCGAAGAAACTGCGGGTGTGCTGGCCCGCTGCCACGGCGGCCAGCCGCGTCAGCCCGCCCAGCCCCAGCATCACCAACGCCAGCATGGCGGCAAAGCGCCAGCGACTGCCAAACGCCAGCAGCGTCAGGATCAGCAGCGTGCCCAGGGCAATGGGCCCTGCCACGCCCTGGCCGGCAAAGGGATCAGCGCCGCGCACGATGAACATCGTCGTCAACGCGCCCAGCAGCAGGGCCAACAGGCCCCGGCGCGGGGTGAGGCCCTGCCCGAACAAGGCCTGCCCCGGCAGCAACAGCGCCGCGGCCAGCAGCAGGATCGGATATTCCCACGTCCAGCTGAACAGCGCCGGCGCAACCAGCGCGCAGAACAGCCCACCCACCGCGCCGCCCACCGACAGCCACAGATAAAAGCTGGTCAACCCCGCTGCCGGTGGCCGTTCGATCGCCAGCGTGCCGTGCAGCGCCAGCGTGATCACCAACAGCAGCAACAGCCCGGCCAGCGCCAGCACCACACCCCAGCCCGGCCCCTTGCTGGCCAGAAACAGCGGCCCGCCCACCAGCAGCAGCAGCCAGGGGCTGGCCTTCACCGCCAGTGAAGTCACCCGCGGGCCGGCATCGGAAAAGCCGATGACAAAGCTGAGCAGATAAATTGCCAGCGGCACCACCCACAGCAGCGGCATCGCCATCAGATCGGTGGTGAGGTGGGTGGTGGTGGACAAGAGCAGCCCCGATGCCACCGCCGCCAGACACGTCCAGCGCAGCCGTTCGCGCCAACTGGTGGGATAGGGTGCGGCCGGTGCCACCGGGCTGCCCGCGCCGCCGCGCGCCAACAGGCCACTGGCCAGCACCAGCAGCGCCAGCACCACAAACCCGGCCGACCAGCCCCAGCGCTGCAACGGCAGGCCGGCCAGTGGTTCGACCAGCAGCGGATAGGCGATCAGCGCGGCAAAGCTGCCCAGGTTGGACGCGGCATAGAGAAAATAGGGATTTTCGGCATCGGCATCGCCGGTGCGGGCAAACCAGGCCTGCATCAGCGGCGATTGCGCCGACACCACGAAAAACACCGGCCCGATCGAGGCCGCCAGCAAGCCGATCAGCCACAGGCTGGGATCGGCATCACCCGCCGCCGGATACCAGGCCGCCATGCCGATCGGCAGCAGGAAAGCAGCCACCCCGAACAGCGCGAGGTGGATGATCATCTGCTGCCGCACCGGCCAGCGCTGCAAAGCGTGGGCATAAAGATAACCGGCCAGCAACACGCCCTGATAGAACAGCATGGCGACGTTCCAGACGTTGGGCGATCCACCCAGCACCGGCAGCACGATGCGGCCCATCAACGGTTGCACCAGGAACAGCAGGAAACTGCCGGTCAGGATGGTGAGCACATAGACCGGGCGCACCGGCAACAGGGAGGCGGATCGGGTCATCGCCACCATGGCTAGCCCAGCCCCGCCAGACTGGCAACCAAGCCAAAGCCTGCCAGCATCGCCAGCGCCGCCGCCGCCAGCGCACCGGCGGAGTGCCCGCCCGCCCGGCCAGCCGTGGCCAGCACCACACCCAGTTTCAGCAGCGTGTTGAGCAGCACCGGCAAGGCCAATATGGCCCCGGCCAGCAGCGGCGAAATCGCGTCGGCCGGCGCCCCGCGCAGCGCCACGATGGCCGCATCCACATCCAGCGCCCCGGCCAGCGCCAGCGTGAGCGCCATGCCGCCATCGCCAAAGCGCAGTTGCATCCATTTCACCGCCAGTTGCACCAGCGCCACCAGCAGCGCAAAGCCCAGCGCCGGCAACAGCGCGAACGGATTGCCGGCTGGCGCGGCGCTGGCTGGCGCAGCGGTGGCTGTGCGGCCCAGCCACCAGACCATGGCCAGCGCTGCCAGCATGCCCGGCGCCACCACCGGCACAAAGCCCGGCAGCGCAAACGGCACCAGCAGCGCCACCAGCAGCATCACGCGCACGAACATCACCAGCGAGGCCAGCGCGATGCCCGCCGACAGCCGCGGCCGGGCATCCGCCTCGGTGCGCAGCCGCTGCGCCAGCGCCGCCGTCACCGCCGTTGAACTGTAGATCGCGCCCACCGCCGCCGTCACCAGCAGGCCCCTGTGCGGCCCCATCCGGCGCGACAGGGCATAGCCGGCAAAGCCGATGGCACAGACCAGCACCACCACCAGCCACAATTCGCGCGGGTTCCAGGCCTGCAGCGGGCCCATGGCGCGATCGGGCAGCACCGGCCACAGCCCGCCGGCAATCACGCCAAAGCGGACCAATGCGGCCAGATCGGTTTGGTTCAACCCAGCGACAAACTGGTGCAGCCGCGCCCGCTGGGACAGCAGGAAGGCCGTGATCGCCGCCAGCGCCAGCGCCGGCAGCGGCAATCCCTGCCCGGCCAGCCAGCCCAGCCCCAAGGTCACCAGCGCGGCGGCTTCGGTGGTGGCACTGGGCGAACGGTCGCGGCGATAGCCGATCACCACCAGCGCCGCACCGGCCAGCAACAGCACCGCCGCCACCGCCCAGCCGCCCGCGACGCCAGAGGCAAAGCCCGCCAGCCCGCCGATCAGCCCGAACAGGCCAAAGGTGCGCAGGCCCGCCACCCGGCTGCCCGGCGCGGCGCGTCGCTGCTGCCAGCCGCGTTCCAGCCCGATCAGCAGGCCGATCGCCAGCGGCACCAGCAGCCGCGCCTGGTCTTCTGCATCCAGCATCATGGGCCAGCGTGGGCCGCCACCGCTTGCCGGTCAACCACCACTTCCCTATGGCTGGGGGATGACCAGCGGCGGGCGCCCGACATGGGCCATCATCATTGCGTTTTACAACGAGGAGCGCTTCATCGCGCCCACCATTGCCGCTGCGCTGGCGCAAGACCGTGACGACATCCTGCTGATCTGTGTCGACAACGCCTCCACCGATGGCAGCCACGCGCTGGTGGCGGGCCTGATTGCCGGCCATCCCCACGCCATGCTGGTGACCGAAACGGCCCAGGGCCACACCTATGCGCTGCGCCGCGGCACCGCCATCGCGGCCGACCATGGCTGCAGCAAGATTGCCTATTGGGATGCCGACACCTTCTATCCGCCGCACTATATCAGCCGGGCCGATCAGCTGCTGGGCGATGATCCGCGCACCATCTGCGTGCAGGCATTCGACATTTACGGGCCGTATGACGCCCCCAAGAACCGCATCATCCGGCACCGCATGGCCGTCACCGCCAGCATATTGTCGGGCCAGGGCCACACCGGCACTTTCGGCCAGGCTTTCCGTCTGGCGCCGCTGCTGGCGGCCGGTGGCCCCAAGAGTGATGACTGGCCGTTCGTGCTTTATGATCACGAACTGATGCACCGCATCCTGAAACTGGGCCGCAGCACCCATGCCGCCGATCATGTCTGCTGGCCGGCGCCGCGCCGCACGCAAAAGGGCCATGTGCGCTGGAACCTCACCGAACGACTGCTCTATGCCCTGACGCCTTATGCGGTGAAGGACTGGTTCTTCTACCGCTTCCTCGGCCCCCGGCTGCGGGCGCGCGGCATGTTCGAAGCCGGCTTGCGCGTGCGGGATTGGGAACAGGCGTCACACGGCTGAAACGCGCGTGCGCCATGGCTGGTGCCATGATGATGCGCATCCTGATCCTGTTTGCCGCCCTGTTCGGCGCGGTGCCTGCCGTGTCGGCACCGGTGCTGATGATCGCCATCGATGGCCTGCGCCCCCAGGAATGGCAGCGCATGGACAATGGCCAGCCCCTGCCAAACTTGCGCGGCCTCGCCCGCGCCGGGGTGAGTGCGGCCGTCACCGGGGTGCTGCCCACAGTCACCTATCCGTCGCACACCACATTGCTCACCGGGGCGGCGCCGCGCCGGCACGGCATTGATGCCAACCTCACCTTCGATCCCTTCCGCCGCAACCAGGGCGGCTGGTATTGGTATGCCAGCGATATCAAGGCCCAGACATTGTGGCAGGCCGCCGTGGGCGCCGGGCTGAAAACGGTGAACGTGCATTGGCCGGTGAGTGTTGGCGTGGCGGGGCTGGCCGCCAACCTTCCGCAGATCTGGCACACCGGCATGGCCGATGACGACAAGCTGCTGGCGGCGCTGGCCACGCCGGGCCTGCCGGGGGCCTTGGTGGCCGAAGCCGGGGCCTATCCGCCCGGCATTGATGAAGGCATCGCCGCCGATGAAGCCCGCGCGGCCCATGCCATCGCCCTGATGCGCCGGGAACGGCCGGCCTTCACCACCGTCTATCTCACCGCCTTCGATCACGAACAGCATGAGGCCGGGCCGGACACGCCGGCCGCCTGGGCGGTGCTGGCCCGCATCGATGCCGCCGTGGGCCGGCTGGTGGCCGCGGCCCGTGCCCTTGATCCGGCCATCACGGTCGTTCTGGTCTCCGATCATGGCTTTGCGCCGATCAGCCGCACCACCAACCTGTTCCTGCCCCTGGCAAAGGCCGGCCTGATCCGGCTTTCGGCCGATGGCAAGTCCATTGCCGGTTGGGATGCGGTGCCATGGATTGACGGTGGCAGCGCCGCCATCGTGCTGGCCCGGCCGGATGATGCCGCGCTGAAGGCCAGGGTGGCGCAGGTGCTGGCCGAGGCCGCCGCCGATCCCGCCGCCGGCATCGACCGGATCATCGACAGCCAGGCCATCGCGGCGGCCGGCGGCAGTCAAGCCGCCAGCTTCTGGGTGAACTGCAAGCCGGGCTGGGCGATGGGCGATGCGCTGCAGGGCACCCAGGGCAGCCCGACCACCAGCCGCGGCACCCATGGCTATTTCCCCGATGTGCCCGCCATGCGCACCAGCCTGATCGCCGTTGGCCCCGGCCTGCCCGCCGGGCGCGATCTGGGCCTGATCGACATGCGCGGCATCGCCCCGGCCGTCGCTGCCCGGCTGGGTGTGCGCCTGCGGGATGCGGAACTGCCGCCGGCCTTCTGATCCCCCCAAAAGGGCCGGTTTCGCCAGCCCCGATTGGCCCGCATAGAGGCGGTGGGGAGACACGCGATGCAATTGGCCTGGAGCAGCGACGATCTGGCGTTCCGCACGCAAGTGCGGGAATTTCTGGCCAGCGAACTCACGCCCGATCTGAAGGCCGCCGCCGCTGGCATGACCAGCGTCTATGCACCGCCGCCTGTCGCCCGGGCCTGGCAGAAGAAACTCCATGCCAAGGGCTGGGTGGCACCGAGCTGGCCCATCGCCTGGGGCGGCTGCGACTGGTCGGTGGCCCGCCGCTATATCTTTGCCCGCGAAACCACCGAAGCCGGCGCGCCGCCCTTGTCGCCGATGGGGCTGGGCATGTGCGGGCCGGTGCTGCTGCATTATGGCACGGAGGCGCAGAAGCGCCGCTTCCTGCCGCCGATGCTGGCCGGCGACGAATTCTGGTGCCAGGGCTATTCGGAACCCAATTCGGGCTCTGATCTCGCCTCGCTGCAGATGAAGGCGGAACGCGACGGCGATGATTTCATCTGCACCGGCCGCAAGATCTGGACCACCCATGCCCATTATGCCGATTGGATCTTCTGCCTGGTGCGCACCACCCGGATGGAAAAGCCGCAGCTGGGCATCACATTCCTGCTGATCGACATGAAGACGCCGGGGGTGAGCGTGCGCCCGATCATCTCGCTGTCGGGCGAACATGTGCAGAATGAGGTGATCTTCGATGAGGTGCGGGTGCCGGTGGCAAATGTTGTCGGCCAGATCGACGATGGCTGGACGGTGGCCAAATATCTGATGGAGTTCGAACGCGGCGGCCATGCCTATGCCCCGTCGCTGGTGAAGCGGGTGGATGTGCTGCGCCGCCATCTCGCCGAAAACGGACAGGCCATGCCGGGCCGCATCGCCGCCTTGCGCACCGAGATCGAGGCGCTGGACGCGCAGGAACTGATCTTCAACGCGGGCCTGTCAAACGGCGCGGCACCCGGCCCGATGGCATCGGCCCTGAAAATCATCGGCACCGAACTCTCACAGCGCCTGACCGAGCTTGAGGTGGAGGCCGCCCTGCCCCACGCCGCCATCTTCCAGCCGCACCGCACCCTGCCCGGCGGCGATGTGCCGGGCTATACCCCGCCCGCCGACGGCCTGGGCGTTGGGCCCGATTGGGCAGCGCGCGCCATCCCCAAATATTTCAACGACCGCGCCGGTTCCATCTACGCCGGCACCAACGAGATCCAGCGCGGCATCCTGTGGCAATATCTGGCCCGGCGGAACGGCTGAGGCTTGCCCGCCACCAAGTTCCGGGCCAAAATTGCTGTAAAACAGGGGGAGAAGATCATGAGTTCCATGTTGCGCCTCGTTGCCGGGGTGATGCTGGCCATGCCGGCTGCGGCCCACGCGCAGGCGGCTGCGGCCCCGGCGGCTCCGGTTTGTGAGCTGCATGTCTGGCCCACCGAAACCTATATCGGCATCAACATGGGCCTGCTGTCGGGCCTGGGGCCGATCGGTGCCGTGGCGGACGTGGAAGCGCACAAGGATCGCGTCGCCACGGTGAAGGATCTGATGAAGGGCTGGCTGGGCCCCGATATCCAGATGGAGGAGCTGGTGAAGGCCGATTACAAGGCCAGGCTGGGCGTGGCCGGCCACCAGGTGATCATGCACCCGGCCCTGCCCACACCCGAAGAGGCCAAGGCCGATCCGGCCATCGCCGCCCAGCGCAAGCAGATCGCCGCCCAGATCAAGGGCGGCCAGCGCCTGTCTGACAGCAAGGCTGCCTGCTATGCCGAACTGATGGTGGATTATATCTTTTATTTCAAGGCGATGATGTACGGCAGCAACTTGTTCACCAACTGGATCTTCCGTGATTTCGGGCCGACCGGCGTGAAGGTGGTGCGCATGGGAAATGGCCAGGTGAAGAACCCGCTGGAACAATTCCCGCCCAAGACGCCCGATCTGATCCCGGCCGCCAAGGCCGAACTGCGCGATGCCTATGCCAAGGATTTCGCCGAATATGTCACCAAGAAGGTGAAGTGATCATCCCACCAGCAGCCGCCGCACATCGCCATCACAGCGAAAGCTCTGGATGAAGAAATAGGCCGACAGGAACAGCGCGCCGCCGTTGAAGGCGATCACCCCCAGCAGCAAGCCCACGGGGGTGAAGCGGTGGCGCCAGGCGATATAAAGGCCTGACAGGGTGAGCATGAAGACGAAATCCAGGTTGAACTGGCCTTGCCAGCCACCGCCCTGGATGGCGCTGAAAAATGCCGGGAACAGATTGGGCTCGGCCATCAGCACCGGCGCGGTATAGACCGCCAGCGCCACAAACATCACCACACACCACGCCCGGAACATCAACATCGCCTGCACTCCCTGTTGCCTGGCGGCAAACTGGCAGGCACAGGGAAGCGCGGCAATGACGTCCAAGGTCAATTTCCGGTAAATCGCCCCGGCCGCCGCTCGCGAAACGCCGCCACCGCCTCGGCAAAATCCCTGCCCTGCGTGGCGAGAAGCCATTGATCGGCATCGGCGTGCAGCACGGCGGCATCCAGCGCGTGCGCCACCGCATTGATGCTGCGCTTGATCATCTGCACCGCCAGCGGCGGCAGGCTGGCCAGCTCCGCGGCCAGCGCCAACGCGCGGGCATCCAGCGCATCGGCCGGCACCACCTCATCAATCAGGCCCCATTCGGCCAGTTCGCCCGCCCCGTGCAGCGCCCCCAGCATCACCAGCCGCTTGGCGCGCGCTGGCCCGACCAGCGCCGTCACCGGCCCCAGCGCGTGCCACATCAGGTTGATGCCGATCTTCACCTCGCCATACCCCAGCCGCGCCCCCACCGCCGCCAGCCGGAAATCGCAGGCGGTGGCCAGGCAGGTCGCGCCGCCGGTTGCCACGCCCTGCACCGCGCATATGGTCGGCTGATCAATGCCCATCACGGCGCGCATCACCCGTGCACCCAGTTGCGCCGCCCGCCGCGCGTCGGCCAGCGGCGCCGGATGGGCCATGCGCGCTTCCATCTCGCCGATATCGGCGCCCACCGAAAAATCCCCGCCGTCGCCGCGCAGCACCACGGCCCGCACATCGCCCCGGCCGCGCATCTCGTCAGCGATCCGCTCGATCTCGGCCAGCATCGCCTGGGTCAGCGCGTTGCGCCGTTCCGGCCGGGCCAGGCTGATCACCGCAATCCCGTCCGCAATCTCCAGCCGCACCGTCATGTCAGCACTCCACCACGTTCACCGCCAGCCCACCCTGGCTGGTTTCCTTGTATTTCTGGCTCATGTCGATCCCGGTCTGGCGCATGGTCTCGATCACCTGATCAAGGCTGACCCGGCCGTGCCCTGGCCGGTGCAAAGCCAGCCGCGCGGCGTTGGCGGCCTTCACCGCGCCGATGGCGTTGCGCTCGATGCAGGGGATCTGCACCAGGCCGCCGACGGGATCGCAGGTCAGGCCCAGATTATGCTCCATGCCAATCTCGGCGGCATTGGCCACCTGTTGCGGCGTGGCATTCCACACCGCCGCCAGCCCGGCCGCCGCCATCGAACAGGCCACCCCCACTTCGCCCTGGCAGCCCATTTCCGCACCCGAAATCGACGCCCGCTGCTTGTAGAGCAACCCGATTGCGCCCGCGGTGAGCAGGAAGCGGCGGCGCTGTTCCGCATGCTCGCAATAATGGCGCATGATCGCCGGCAGGATGCCGGCAGCGCCGTTGGTGGGCGCCGTCACCACCTGGCCGCCGGCGGCATTTTCCTCGTTCACCGCCATGGCATAGACGTTGAGCCAGTCGAACAGCCGCTCCGGCTCATTGCCGCTGCGGCCCTGCTGCACTTGCCGCCACAGCGCCGGCGCGCGCCGTTCCACCTTCAGGCCGCCCGGCAATATGCCCTCCGTCACCAGCCCGCGATCAATGCAGGCCAGCATCACCGTGGCAACATGATCAAGGCCCGCCAGCGTTTCGGCGCGCGGCCGCATGGCATCTTCATTGGCCAGCACGATGGCTTCGAGGCTTTGGCCAGTCGCCTCGGCAATGGCCAGCAGCTCGGCCGCGCTGCCAAAATTGCAGGGCACGTCGCGGCCGGTCACCACCCGATCGGCCGGCGCGGCCTGTTCCAGCTGGCGGCGGCTGGCGATGAAGCCGCCGCCGGTGGAAAACCACTCCTCCTGCGCCAGCGTCTGCCCGCCCGCCACCACCGCCAGCCGCATGGCATTGGGGTGGAGCAGCTCGCGCGTGTCGTAATCAAGGTGGATGTCGCTGGCCGGATCAAAGGCCAGACCGCACGGCAGCCGGCCGCAGAGCATGGCCAGATCATGCTCGGCCGCCCTGTTGTCAAACGTCTCCGGCGCGTGGCCCAACAGCCCCAGCGCCACCGCCCGCAGCGTGCCGTGGCCATGGCCGGTGAAGGCCAGGCTGCCCTGCAGGGTGACGATCACCCGGGCGCCGGCCGGCCAGGGCTGCCGCGCCACATGTTGCCCAAAGCGCAAGCCGATGCGCATCGGCCCCACCGTGTGGGAACTGGATGGGCCCACGCCCACCCGAAACATGTCGAGCACCGAAAGCATGGCCCAGCGTGGCGCAAGGCCTGCCGCAATGTCCAGCCTTTACGCGCGGCCGCTTCGCCGTAAGCTGTCACCATGGATGCTGTGCTGCTCGACCAGATCAACCGCCTGTTTGCCCGCGAGGCGACGGATGATCGGCTGCGCGCGGCGCGGGCCGGCCACAACGAGGCCGGCTGGCAGGCGCTGGTCGATGCCGGCCTGCCGCTGGCGCTGGCCAGCGAAGCCCATGGCGGGCTGGCGCTCGATCCGGCCAGCGTGATGGCCATTGCCCGCGCCCATGGTCGGGTGGGCGCGCCGTGGCGGCTGTCGGCCGCCATGCTGCTGCATGCCCCCGATTGCGATCCCAATCTGTGGACGCCGGCGCTGGCCACCGCCAAGCTGGCCGGCCTGATGGACGAAGTGCTGGCAATGACGCTGGAGTGGACGCAGACGCGCCAGCAGTTCGGCAAGCCCCTGGCAAAAAACCAGGCGGTGCAGCACGCACTTGCCGTCATGGCCACTGAAACCGCGGCGGCCGGCGCTGCCGCCAATCTGGCGGCGTTGGCCCTTGCCCATCCTGCCAGCGCCAGCCTGGCCGTTGCTGCCGCCAAGGCCCGCGCCAGCGAGGCCGCCGGCATGGTTGCGGCGCTGGCCCACCAGTTGCACGGCGCCATCGGCGTGACCGCCGAACACCGCCTGCAGCTGTTCACCCGCGCGCTGTGGCAATGGCGCGACCGCGCCGGCAGCGAGCATCGGCATCAGGCGCGCTTGGGTGCAGCGGCGCTGGCAGAGGGCAGCGTGTGGGCGGTGGCCACCCGCGAAGCGCCCAGCGCCGCCACGCCGGCTGCGCCGCTGCCCGGCGAACGCTTCCGCTTCCCCGCCGTGGCCGAACGGCCCGCTCAGGCTGCGCTGCGGGCCGAGGTGCGCGGCTTTCTGGCCGAGGCGCTGGCCGGCATGGCGCCCGAACAGCGGGCCCACAGCTGGAACGGCCACAACCCGGGCTTCAGCCGCCAGCTGGGCCAGCGCGGTTGGCTGGGGATGACCTGGCCCAAACGCGTGGGCGGGCATGAACGCAGCGCGCTCGACCGGCTGGTGGTGATCGAGGAATTGCTCGCCGCCGGAGCGCCGGTGGCGGCGCACTGGATTGCCGATCGGCAGACCGGTCCCTTGCTGCTCAAATATGGCACCCCGGAACAGCAGGCCGCCCATCTGCCGGCCATCGCGCGCGGCGAGTTGTTCGCCTGCATCGGCATGAGCGAGCCGGGGGCCGGATCGGATCTGGCCGCGCTCTCCACCCGCGCCCGGCGGGTCGATGGCGGCTGGCGCATCACCGGCACCAAATTGTGGACCACCTATGCGCACAAGGCGCACATGATGCTGTTGCTGTGCCGCACCCGGGCCAAGGAAACTGATGGGGGCCAGCGGCATGAGGGGCTCAGCCAGTTGCTGGTGCCGATGGATTCGCCGGGGCTGACGGTGCGCCCGATCATCGATCTGATGGGTGACCATCATTTCAACGAAGTGCATTTCGACGATGTGTTCGTGGGGGATGACGCGCTGGTGGGCGGCGAAGGCCACGGCTGGGCCCAGGTGATGAGCGAGCTGGCCTATGAACGCTCCGGCCCGGAACGCTTCCTGTCAACGCTGGTGCTGCTGGAAGAACTGGTGCGCGCGCTGGGCCGCAACGCGCCGGCGACCGCGCACGCCCCCATCGGCCGGCTGACGGCGCATCTGATGGTGCTGCGCCAGATGGCGCGCGGGATGGCGGCGCTGCTGGAGGCCGGGGACGATCCGGCGCTGGAAGCCGCCATGGTGAAGGATCTGGGCGCCAATTTCGAACAGGCCATCCCGGAGGTGGCGCGCGCCCTGTTGCCGGGCGATGCGCCGGCCAGCCTGATCGCCACGCTGAATGCCACCATCCAGATCGCCCCCATGGTCAGTTTGCGCGGCGGCACCCGCGAGATCCTGCGCGGTATCATCGCCCGCGGGCTTGGGGTGCGATAAGCTGTCCTACAGGGCCGGATTCTGCCATCATGGCGTTGGCTCGCGCTTGTGCCGGCGCGGGCTTTTGCCAAACAAAACAAGGCTGAATCCCGCCGGATTCGTCAACTGTGTCAAATTTGAAGGCCGAAAACCCGGCCGGGGAAGCTGAAATGACCGATCATGTTCTGTATCACCGCGATGGCCATATCGTCACGCTGACCCTGAACCAGCCGGAACTGCGCAACCCGGTTTCAGATGATGACATGGTGGATGCGATCCTGGCCGCGCTGGCGCGGCTGGAGGCTGATCCGCAAGCGCGGGTCGCCATCCTCACCGGGGCCGGCAGCGCCTTTTCCAGCGGCGGCAATCTGAAGAAGATGGCGAGCGGCGACGGGCTGGCCAGTGCCAGACCGATCCAGACGCGGCGCAACTATCTCACCGGCATCCAGCGCCTGCCCCGCGCCTTCGCCGCGCTGGAGGTGCCGGTGGTGGCGGCGGTGAATGGCCCGGCCATCGGGGCCGGTTGCGATCTGGCCTGCATGTGCGATGTGCGCATCGCCGGGGAAAGTGCCAAGTTCGCCGAGAGTTTCGTGAAACTGGGCATCATCCCCGGCGACGGCGGCGCCTGGCTGCTGCCGTTCGTGGTGGGCCATGCCAAGGCCGCCGAACTGGCGCTGACCGGCGACATGGTGGATGCCGCCGAGGCGCTGCGCATCGGGCTCGTCAGCCGCGTGGTGCCGGATGCCGATTTGCTGGAGGCGGCCAGGGCCATCGCGCTGCGCATCGCCGCCAACCCGCCGCAGGCCGTGCGCATGACCAAGCGGCTGCTGTGGGAAGCCCGCACTGCCAGCCTGGACACGGTGCTGAACCTGTCGGCCGCCATGCAGGCACTGGCGCACACCACGGCCGACAACAAGGAGGCGATGACGGCGTTTCTGGAAAAGCGCCCGCCGAATTTCAGCGGGGAATGAGGATCAGCTTCGCGGCAACGGGCGGCGGTGCAGCGCGGCAAAGCCGAACAGCACGATGATCGGCTGGACAAAGAACATCATCTGGCCAAAGCCGGCGCGCGCCAGCGGATCGCCACTGGCCTGGCAGGCAATTTCCAGCGCCGCCACACTCAGGAGCAGCAGCAACAGATCAGGGTGCAGACGCCGGACGGACCGGCCATCGCCCACCCAGTCAAGCAGCAGCCGCAGCTGGCAATAGAGGATCAGCAGCCAGCAGACATTGCCGGCCAGGCTGGCCTGATCGCTCCACGCGCCCAGCATGGCACCATGATGGCCCTGGGCCACCAGCCACACGGCCGCCAGCACGACAAAGCCGCGCCCGAAGACGCTGCGGCGCGGCGCGGCGGTGGATTGCATCTGACCCTGCATTACATCCGTTATGGAGGTAATTTTCATGCAGATCAATGCGGTAGTTTGGTAACAAAATGTCAACCAATGATGCCATTGGCGCGCAGCGCGCCGGCATCGGCCCGGCCCAGCCAATCGGCGAGGATGCTGTGCGCATCTTCGCCCACCCGTGGCGGCGGGCGGCGCATGGTGGCGGGGGTGGCGGAGAGCTTGGCCGGATAGGCGACACTGGGGATGATGGCGCCATCATCGCGCTGGAAATTGTGCACGGTCGCCCTTGCCGCCACGAACGGATCGGCAAACACCTCGGCGATGCTGTTGACCGGGCCGCACGGCACACCGGCGGCGACCAGCCGGTCGATCAGCGGCAAGCCGGGCTGGTCGGCGACCAGGCGCTGCACCTCGGCCTCGATCGCATCGCGGTTCAGCAGGCGCTGGGCGGCGGTGAGGAAGCGGGGATCGCGGCCCAGATCGGCCACGCCCATGGCAGCGCAGAAGGCGCGGAACTGGCCATCATTGCCGATGGCGATGATGATCTGGCCATCGGCCACCTTGAACAGCGTATAGGGCACCACCGTGGGGTGGCGGTTGCCCATGCGGCCGGGATCGACACCGCCCACCAGCCAGTTCATCGCCTGATTGGCGAGGCAGGCGATCTGGGTGTCCAGCAGGCCGATGTCGATGTGCTGGCCCTCGCCCGTGGCTTCGGCATGGCGCAGCGCGGCCAGGATGGAGATGGTGGCATAAAGCCCGGTGGTGAGATCGGCCATTGCCACCCCGGCCCGGAGCGGTTGGCCGCCCTCCTCACCGGTGACGGCCATGAAGCCGCCCATGCCCTGGGCCACGAAATCATAGCCGCCGCGCTGCGCATAAGGGCCGGTCTGGCCGAAGCCGGTGATGGAGCAATAGACCAGGCTGGGCTTGACGCTGCGCAGGCTGGACCAATCAAGGCCATATTTGGCGAGGCCACCCACCTTGAAATTTTCGATGACGATATCGGCCTGGGCGGCAAGATCGCGCAGCAGGGCCGCGCCTTCGGGGTGGGAAAAATCCACCGCGATCGATCGCTTGTTGCGGTTGGCCGCCAGATAATAGGCCGAGGTGCCGATCTCGTCCGTGCCGTCGGATCCCTTCAGGAAGGGCGGACCCCAGGCACGGGTGTCGTCACCACGGCCGGGCACCTCCACCTTCACCACATCGGCGCCCAGGTCGGCCAGC
>CAZHTW010000026.1:0-31448 GCA_964535865.1 uncultured Sandarakinorhabdus sp.
CAGCCCGCCGCCGCACCACGACATCTATTCGATCGAGGATCTGGCCCAGCTGATCTATGATCTGAAACAGATCAACACCCGCGCCCGGGTGTGCGTGAAACTGGTGAGCAGCGCCGGCATCGGCACGGTGGCGGCCGGCGTGGCCAAGGCCCATGCCGATACCATCCTGATTTCCGGCAACGTCGGCGGCACGGGTGCCTCCCCGCAGACCAGCATCAAATATGCCGGCACGCCGTGGGAAATGGGGCTTTCCGAAGTCAACCAGGTGCTCACCCTCAACGGCCTGCGGCACCGGGTGAAGCTGCGCGCCGACGGTGGCCTGAAAACCGGCCGCGACGTGGTGATCGCCGCCATATTGGGCGCCGAGGAATTCGGCATCGGCACGATGAGCCTGGTGGCCATGGGCTGCATCATGGTGCGCCAATGCCACAGCAATACCTGCCCGGTGGGCGTGTGCACGCAGGACGAGGCCCTGCGCGAAAAATTTGGCGGCTCGCCGGAAAAGGTCATCAACCTGATGAGCTTCATCGCCGAAGAGGTGCGCGAAATCCTCGCCCGGCTGGGCTGCCGCAGCCTGGATGATGTGATTGGCCGCACCGAATTGCTGCGCCAGGTCAACCGCGGGGCCGAGCATCTGGACGATCTGGATCTGAACCCGATCCTGGCCAAGGTGGATGCGCCGGATGCCATGCGGCGCTGGGGCCTGGGCGACGGCCGCAATCCGGTGCCCGACAGCCTGGATGCCGAGATGATCCGCGATGCCGCCCACCTGCTGGAACGCGGCGAGAAGATGCAGCTCGCCTATACGGTGCGCAACACCCACCGTGCCGTGGGCACCCGGCTCTCGGGTGAGATCACCCGCCGGTTCGGCATGACCGCGCTGGCACCCGGCCATGTCCATATCCGCCTGCGCGGGTCCGCCGGCCAGTCGCTGGGCGCGTTCGCCGTGCAGGGCGTGAAGCTGGAAGTGTTTGGCGAAGCCAATGATTATGTTGGCAAAGGGCTTTCCGGTGCCACCATCGTGGTGCGGCCCTTCCCGTCCAGCCCGCTGGCCAGCCAGGACAATGCCATCATTGGCAACACCGTGCTCTATGGCGCCACCTCGGGCCGGCTCTTTGCCGCCGGCAGAGCCGGGGAGCGCTTTGCCGTGCGCAACAGCGGGGCCACGGTGGTGGTGGAAGGCTGCGGCGCCAATGGCTGCGAATATATGACCGGCGGCACGGCGGTGATTCTGGGCGCCACGGGCGACAATTTCGGTGCCGGCATGTCGGGCGGAATGGCCTTTGTGCTCGATCGTGATGGCGGCTTCGAACACCGGGTGAACCGCGAAAGCGTGACCGTTCAGCGGCTGCAATCGGCGCATTGGGAAACAGTGGTGCATGATCTGATCAGCGAGCATGCCGCCGAAACCGGTTCGAAATGGGCCGCCGGGCTGCTGGCCGAATGGGATCGCACGCGTGAGGCGATCTGGCAGGTCTGCCCCAAGGAAATGCTCAGCCGCCTGCCGCATCCATTGAACGACAGCCCGGCCAGCATCGCGGCGGAATAGTCGCGCACGCGTCATCCCGGCGAACGCCGGGGTGACGTGGTTGCTGCTCTTGAAACCGGGGCCTTCGCTGCTATATACAAGCAACACAGTTGAAGGACCCGATGATGGCCAAGAGCAATGATCCCCTGATCGAAACCCTGATGCAGCTGGCGGTGACGGCCGCCCCGCTCATTCGCAAGGCGCGCGATTCGGGCATTTTCCGCACTGAAACCATCATGGAAGCTGAAATCGTGCGGCCCGAAGCGCCGAAACCGCCAGAGCCGCCCAAGGCCGAAGCCGCACCAGAGGCGCCGGCGGCCCCCGCCGCGCCCGATGCGACGCTTGGCGCGATGCAGGATATCATCGTGCGTCAGGCCCTGCGCATCAACGCGCTGGAAGCCGAAGTGGCGGCCTTGAAGGCGGCGGCCGAGCCGAAGGCCTGACCGCCGCCAAGGCGTGATCAGCCCTTCTTGAACAGCACCTTGCCGCGCTGTTCGACATAGAGCTTCTCAAACGTCGCCGGATCGAAATAGGCTTCCACCCGGCCGGTGTCGGGCATCACCCCGTAAACCTCGTAACAGCCACCATCCACCTTGGCCTTGGCCACGGTCCAGCCCTGCTTGGTCAGCTCGGCCTTCAGCGCCTCGATCGGCTTCATGTCGGCTGCCGCCACGCTGCACTTCAGCTTGCCGGTGGCGAACGCCGGGCTGGCCAGCAGGGTGGCCGCAATCATCATCGTGACGCGCATATTCATGCCTTTCGCTTGCTTGGGAAAAATCGCACCAGTTGCAGCCCGCCAACAACACCGGCCACCGCCAGCGCCAGGCTGAAGCCATCATGCACCACCGCCATGTGCGCCAATGCCAGCATGGCAGCGGGGAAGGCCAGGCGCTGCACCGGCTTCCACGCCCGGCGCAGCAGGCGCATGGCGGCATCAGTGCTGGCCATCGCCGGCGGCAGCAGCAGCGCCAGCGCGGTCCAGCCGGTCAAGATGCCCGGCGTGAACGCCTCATCCGCAATCAACGCCCATTCGCCGCCTGGTTCTGCAAAGCTGCGCATCGCCAGCACATAAAGCCACAGATGCACGCCACTGCCAGCAAACGCCGCCAGCCCCACCGCCCGGCGCAGCCACAACAGGCGGGCCAGCGGCCGCCACACCTGCGCCAGCGGCGTCATCACCAAGGCCATCGCCAACCACGCCATCGCCCAGTTGCCGCTGGCCGCCACCGTCGCATCCGGATCATCGCCGGGCTGTGCAAACAGCAGCAGGAACGGCAGCATCAGCACCGCCCACAGGGCAAACAGGGCAAGCCGCCGCTTCATCCCCTCCTGTCTAGAGTTGTTGCGAATGATTTGCAATAGGCCATCAACCGCACCCGCCTCTTTCCAAGCCGGCAAACATGATTAAGACAGGGCAGGATGTGGCGACTTTACCATTTTACGCTCTGCCCATTCAGCCGCAAGGTGCGCTTTGCCCTGGCGGTGAAGGGCGTCACCCACGATCTGGTGCAGGAACGCCCGTGGGAAAAACGCCCTGAATTCACCGCAATGAACCCGGCCGGGCAAACGCCGGTGATGCGCCGTGAAGAGCTGATCCTGTGCGATTCGGTCGCCATCACCGAACATTTCGAAGAAGCGCTCGATCGCACGCCATTGCTGGGCAGCACACCCGAAGCCCGCGCCGAAACCCGCCGGCTGGTGGCCTGGTTCGATCAGAAATTTTATGCCGAAGTCGGCGCGCCGCTGCTCGCTGAACGCATGTACAAGCGCGCCGTGCTGAAGGGGGTGCCCGATGGCGGCGCCATCCGCCAGGCCGGCCGCATGGCGGACATGCATCTGGACTATATCGATTTCCTGCTCGAACGCCGGGCATGGATCAGCGGCGGCCAGTTCGGCCTCGCCGATATCGCCGCGGCCGCCCATCTTTCGGTGGCGGATTATCTGGGCGGGCTGGATTGGGATGGCCATGAACCGGCGAAAACCTGGTATTCGGCGATCAAGTCCCGCCCCACCTTCCGTCCGCTGCTGGCCGAACGGCTTGAAGGCCTGCCGCCGCCGCCGCATTATGACAAGCTCGATTTCTGATTGACCAAATCATCGCGCCGGCCAACGGTGCCTGAAACGCCTTGGGGAGAGGCCCTTTGCAATCCGAAGCCGAAGCCCGCGCCCGCTGGCTGCTGATCACCCTGCTGTTTGTCGGCACCGCGCTGAATTATGTCGATCGGCAGGTGCTGGCGCTGCTCAAGCCCACGCTGGAAGTGGAATTCGGCTGGACCGATCAGGAATTCGCCCACCTCGGCAGCGTGTTCCAACTTTCCGCCGCCTTTGCCCTGCTGGCCGTGGGCTGGTTTGTCGACAAGTTCGGCGTGCGCCTCGCCTATGGCGTCGCCGTTGCGGTGTGGAGCGCCGCCGGCATGGCCCATGCCGCCGCCGCGAATGTGGGCCAGTTCGTCGTCGCCCGATCGGTGCTGGCCGTGGCCGAAAGCGTCAACACGCCGGCTGCGGTGAAGGCATCGGCCACCTATCTGCCGCTCACCCAGCGCAGCCTTGGCCTTGGCCTCGTCAACACCGCGCCCAACATCGGCGCCATCCTCACCCCACTGCTGATCCCGCCGCTGGCGCTGGCCTTTGGCTGGAAATCGGCCTTCATCGTCACCGGCGCCCTCGGCTTTGTCTGGCTGGCGTTCTGGATTGCCGGCACCCGCCGCCTGCAACCGGTGGGCGTCGCCAAAAAGGCCGCGCTCGAGGGCAATTGGGGCGAGCTGCTGAGCGACCACCGCACCTGGACCATTGTTGGCGCCAAGGCCTTCACCGATTGCGTCTGGTGGTTCGTGCTGTTCTGGTCCCCCGATTTTCTCGCCAAAACCTTCGGCCTGTCCCAAGGCGAGATCGGCGTGCCCACCGCCATCATCTTCAGCCTGGCCGGCTTGGGCGCGCTCAGCTCCGGCTTCCTGTTCCCCGCCCTGCTGGGCCGCGGCATGAGCGTGAACAAGGCCCGCAAGAGCAGCATGTTCTTCTACGCCGTGCTCATCCTGCCCATCCCGCTCGCCATGCAAGCCCCCGGCCCCATCGCCGCCGCCCTCATCATCGGCCTCGCGCTCTTTGCCCACCAAGGCTTCTCCACCAACATCTTCGGCCTCGCCGCCGACACCGTACCCACCAGCCGCGTTGCAGGCGTTATGGCTCTGGGCGGCGTCGCCGGCAATCTGACGGGCACCGGGATCATCGAACTGACCGGCTGGTGCCTCACCAACGGCGTCGGCTACTGGCCAATGTTCGCCATCGCGGCGGGCGCCTATCTGACCGCGCTGTTGTTCATCCAGCTGATGCAGCCGGACATCCGCGCGCTGGATGAGGGGTAAAGAGGGGTGCCTCTGGCGGGCAGGGGCTGAGCCCCTGCACCCACTTTCGTTTCCGGGCATCAGCGCATTATTGGACCTTCAATACATAATTGTAGTTGATCTCCAGCAGGCCGTCTTTTCTAAATATTCTATCTGCAGCCCGAGCCGTGACGGGTAAGGAGGACTTATGGGCTTGGACCTAAACGTCGAGGGCAAGGCCATCCCAGGCCATGAGGCTGAATGGGAGTCGCTAATACGTCGGCACTTCACTGGCGAACAGCTGACGGAGGCCGATATCGAGCGGTTCCAAGCAGTTTCGCAGCCCGCCCATGCTTCGGTGGGCGCACCGCAAGTGGGTTTTGATCTAGGCGCTGATGACTGGATTGCCGAAAAAACGGCTGTTCGCATGACTCGAGAACAAGCGATAGCGGAGTATCATGGATATCACGTGCTTGCCTTGGTCGCTTGCGATGGATTGCCGAAATACACCCATGCCGGGCTGTATGAGGGCGTCGACGAGACCAGTTTCCGTGGTGCTTTCCTTTCAGATTGCACATCAATCCTGACACAAAGCATGATCGATGCGGCATGGGAGCACCGCATGCCGGACGAAGCTGTGGAATATGGCAAGGCACTGCTTGCGGCGGCGCATGAGGCGCGACAGAACAAGGCGGGTTCCCCGCGCAGGCAGCCCTTCTGGCGCGGCCTGATAAGCAAGCAGCGCGATGCTGTCGCTGTGGATGACCAGCTGGACATCGTCGAAACGGCTGGGCGCTGGTTTGTCTTTTGGGGCAGCCGAGGTCACCCGATACACGCATATTTCTAGGCTCGTGGCGTCAATTTTGGCGGCGTTCGACGGGGGTGACGCGTGCTTAGCTGGTGGTCCGCTCCTTCGCTTCCTCTTCCCGTTCCCGGTGGAAGATGTGCGTCGCCATCATCGCCCCCATCACCGGTGCGACCAGATTGAGCACTGGCACCGCGTACAGTCCGGCGGTGGCAATGCCGATGCCCCAGCTGTCCCACTTGTGCTCCCCCGGCCAGGCGCGAGATTCGCCCAGTGCCACGTGGCGGGCGGCGACGGCTTCGAGATATTCGCGGCCCAGGGCCCAGCCGTTGGCGATGATGAACAGGATGAGCGGGCCGATGCCGGTGACGAGCAGCAGGAGATAGGCCGGCAGCAGCAACAGGTTGATCAGGGCGACGCGGATCGCGGCTCTGCCGCCCATGGCCATTTCGACGCCAAATCCCAGGGCGTGGCCCTTGGCGTTGGGGTAGTATCGGGTTTCGACGGCGATGATGATCTCGTCTTGCCACATGGCCATAACGGCGGTGGCGATGCTGGTGAAGCCGAGCCAGGTGAGCAGCATGGAAAGCAAGAAGGCCGCGGCCTCCCCGGCGCCGGCGGCCCAGAAATCCCGCAGCCAGGCCGGCCAGCCGGCGGTTTCGACCATGCTGATGCCTTTGAACACGCCCCAGGCCAGACCGGCGAACAGCAGGAGCGTGAGCAGCAGCGCGCGCAGCAGCACCCGGCGGATGGGGGCATCCCACAATTGCGCAAAGGCGAGGATGAAGGCGGCGGGCATGTCGCCCCCTAGGTAGGGGGTGGGCAGGCAGGGGGCAAGGCGCTATGCCCCAGACGTTCTGCTTTCAGGAGCCTGCATGACCGCCAACCGCCGCTTTGACATTCTTGCCATGGGCAATGCCATTGTTGACGTGATCAGCCGTGAGACGCCGGCGTTTCTGTCCAGCCGCGGGATCCAGCACGGATCGATGCGGCTGATCGCGGCGGATGAGGCCGAGGCGCTCTATGCCGCCATGGGCAGCGGCGGAGAAGGCTTGCAGCAGATCAGCGGCGGTTCGGCGGCCAATTCGGTGGTGGGCGCGCGGCTGCTGGGCGCGCGCACGGCGTTTGTGGGCCGGGTGGCGGCCGATGGGCTTGGCGGCTGTTTCACCGATGATATCCGCGCCGCCGGCGTGCATTTCGCCACCGCGCCGGCCAAGCCGCCTTCTCTTGGCGGCAACCCCACCGGCCGCTGCCTGATCGTGGTGACGCCGGATGGCGAGCGGACGATGAACACCTATCTGGGCGCCTGCCAGGAACTGGATGCAAACGATCTGGATGCCGAATTGGTGGCGGCATCGGGGATATTGTATCTCGAAGGCTATTTGTGGGATCCGGCCGCGCCGCGTGCGGCCATGCAGGCCGCCATCAAGGTGGCGCGCGCGGCTGGCAACAAGGTGGCCTTCACGCTTTCGGATGTGTTCTGCGTCAACGGCCATCGCGGCGATTTCCGCGATCTGCTGGCGTCCCATGTCGACATCATGTTCGGCAACGAGAATGAGGTGAAATCGCTGTATCAGACGGACGATATCGATGCCGCCATGGCCGAACTGGCCACCCATGCCTGCATCACTGTTGTCACCCGCAGCGAAAAGGGTGCCGTGGTGATCGGCGGCGGCCACCGTTATGAAGTGGGTGGCGAACAGGTGGCCCAGGTGGTGGACACCACGGGGGCTGGCGATCTGTTTGCCGGCGGTTTCATGGCCGGGCTGGTGCAGGGCCGCAGCCTGCCCGATTGCGCGCGCATCGGCTGCATTTCGGCGGCGGAGGTGATTTCCCATGTTGGCGCGCGGCCGGTGGCGGATCTGCCGGCGCTGGTGGCGGCACGGCTGGGCTGAGGCGGCGAGACCCACTCCCGACCCCTCCCGCCTGCGGGAGGGGCTGGGGGTGGGAAAGAAAAAAGGGCGGCCCTTGCAGGCCGCCCTTTTCATTTGCCGGTATGGGTTGTGACAATCACGCGCCAGGTGGCACGTCACCCACCACGGTGATGCCGCGCGCCACGTTGGAGCGGCTGCGGCCATAGATGAAATAGAACACCAGGCCGATAGCGGCCCAGCCGAAGAACACCAGCTGCGCCTCGATCGAAAGGAAGGCGAACAGCAGCAGGCAGCCGGCGGCGGCCAGCGGCGCGACCAGCCACACCGCCGGGGTGCGGAACACGCGGCGGCGATCCGGATCAGTGCGGCGCAGCGTCATGATGGCGAGGCTGACGAAGAAGAAGGCGCACAGCGTGCCACCGTTCGACACTGACGCCAGCTGGCCCACCGGGAAGAAGGCTGCCGAGATGGCGACTCCAAGGCCGGTGATGATCGTCACCACGTGCGGCGTGCCATATTTCGGGTGCACCTTTGACAGGGCAGCCGGCAACAGGCCGTCGCGGCTCATCACGAAAAACACGCGGGTTTGCGCGAACATCATCATGAGGACCACCGACGGCAGCGCAAAGCCGGCGGCAAGGCCGAGCACATTGCCCACGCCGGGATGGCCGATGGCGCGCAGCACGTGGGCCAGCGCTTCGTTTGAGCACACCACCGGCAAGGTGGCTTCGGCAAAGGTCTTGCACTGTTCCACCAGTTCCGGCGAACCGGGCTGAAGGGCCTCACCATTCGGGCCGAACACCGGTTGCGCGCCATAGCTGCCGATCACGCCGGCACCCACGAGCATGTAGAACACGGTGCAGATGGCAAGGCTGGCAATCAGGCCGATGGGGATGTTCTTCTGCGGATTCTTGGTTTCCTCTGCGGCCGTGGACACCGCATCAAAGCCGACAAAGGCAAAGAAGATGATGGATGCAGCGCCGATGGCGCCGGTTGCGCCCAGGGGCAGGAAGGGTTCGAACTTGTCGGCCGTGGCGGCCGGCACGGCGAGGAAGATGAAGGCTGCCAGCGCCACCACCTTGACTGCCACAAGCACGCTGTTGACGGTGGCGCTTTCCTTGGTGCCCAGCACCAGCAGCCAGGTGACGGCGAGCGCGATCACCACGGCCGGCAGATTGATGATGCCGCCGGCATATGGCCCGGTTACCAGCTCGGCCGGCAGTTGCACGCCCAGGAAGTTGTCGAGCACGCCCACCATATAGCCGGACCAGCCAACCGCCACGGCCGAGGCTGCCACGGCATATTCCAGCACCAGCGCCCAGCCGACGATCCAGGCGAGGATTTCACCGAAGGTGGCATAGCTGTAGGTATAGGCACTGCCCGACACCGGCACCATCGCTGCCAGTTCGGCATAGCAGAGCGCGGCAAGGCCGCAGACCAACGCCGACAGCACAAAGCTGATCAGCATGCCCGGGCCGGCCAGCTGCGCGGCTTCGGCGGTGAGCACGAAAATGCCGGTGCCGATGATGCCGCCGATGCCCAGCATGGTGAGCTGGAACGCCCCCAGTGAGCGGGTGAGCGATTTCTTCTCAGCGGTCGCCAGGATCGAATCCAGCGACTTGACGCGCCATTTGTTCAATTGAAATCCCCTTGATCTCGTGCCGGTTGCGGTCGCCGCGTTCGAATTCCCCTGCGATGCGGCGCCGCTGTCATGGCGATGTCATGCCCAGTTACCGGCATGATGGTCAAGGTGCCATTCGTCCCCCATCTGTTACGTGTTATTCAGATCACAAAATCTTCTGGTCGTTGTAGTTCGCACAGGCTACACAGGGGCCATGTTCAGCCTGTCGCCTGCCGAATCCGCTGTGCTGGCCCGTATCGACGGCCAGCGCGGCGCCATGCTGGCGCAGATCGAAACCTGGGCGGCCATCAACAGCGGCAGCCGCAATCTGGCCGGGTTGGCGCGCATGGCCGATGCGTTGGCCGCCGCCTTTGCGCCACTGGGCGGTGACGTGCGCCGGGTGCCGGCTGCAGCCGCCAGCCAGATGGGCAGCGATGGCCGCGAGGCGCCCCAGGCCCATGGCGACAATGTGCACATCACAAAGCGGCCCGATGCGCCGCTGCGCGTGCTGCTGACCGGGCATATGGACACGGTGTTCGGCGCCGATCATCCGTTTCAGGCCTGCCGCTGGCTGGATGGCGACACGCTGAACGGCCCCGGCGTCGCCGACATGAAGGGCGGCATCGCGGTGATGCTGGCCGCGCTGACAGCGCTGGAGGCCAGCCCGTTCGCGGAAGGACTCGGCTGGGAGGTGGTGCTGAACAGCGATGAGGAAGTGTCTTCCCCCGGTTCCGCCCCGCTGCTGGATGCCGCTGCCCGGCGCTGCCACCTGGGCCTGACGTTTGAACCGGCGCTGCCCGATGGCACGCTGGCCGGTGGCCGGGCCGGATCGGGCAATTTCTCGGCCGCCGTGCATGGCCGGGCGGCGCACGCCGGCCGTAATCCGGCTGATGGCCGCAACGCCGTGCTGGCCGCGGCCGACCTGGCGTTGCGGTTGGCGAGCCTTGCCGGCGATGATCTGAGCGTGAACCCGGCGAAGATCGACGGCGGCGGCCCCAACAACATCGTGCCCGACACCGCCGTGCTGCGCTGGAACATGCGGCCGCGCACCGCCATGGCGCAGGCAAGGGCCGAAGCCGGCATCAATGCGGCGGTGGTGGATGTGGCACTGGCCCATGATGTGCATATCCACGTGCACGGCCGCTTTGCCCGCCCGCCCAAGCCGATGGACGCGCACCAGCAGCGCCTGTTCGATCTGGTGAAAAGCTGCGGCGCGGCGCTGGGCCTGGCCATCGGCTGGCGCGACACTGGCGGCGTGTGCGATGGCAACAACATCGCCGCCACCGGCATCAGCGTGGTTGATACGCTGGGTCCGCGTGGCGGGGCGATCCACAGCGCCGATGAATTTCTGTGTGCCGATTCGCTGGAAGAGCGCGCCCGGCTGGCGGCGCTGGTGCTGATGCGCGTGGCGCAACATGGGTGGCAGCGATGAGCGCGGCGCCTGATCTCTGGCGCGTGCGCGCGGCCCGGCCCGATGATCTGTCTGCCATCCTGGATCTGGCGCGGATCACCGGCGGCGGCTTCACCAACCTGCCGCCGGATGCAGAGGCGCTGTCCCGCCGGCTGGAATGGTCGCGCACCAGTTTCGAGCGGGCAGAGGATGCGCCGCACAATGAGCTTTATCTGCTGGTGCTGGAACAGGTCGCAACGGGCCGCATTGCCGGCACGGCGATGCTGTTCAGCCGGGTGGGCAGCGAGTGGCCCTTCTACAGTTACAAGATCGGCACATTGAAGCAGACCAGCCGCGAGCTGGGCCGCAATTTTGCCATCCAGTTCCTGTCGCTCACCAGCGATTTTGATGGCGCATCCGAAGTCGGCGGGCTGTTCCTGCACCCTGATTGCCGCAGCGGCGGCCTGGGCCGACTTTTGGCGCGCGCGCGCTATCTGTTCATCGCCCGCCACCGCGCCCGCTTTGGCCGCATGCTGATTGCCGAACTGCGCGGGCAGATGGATGAGGCCGGCAATTCGCCGTTCTGGGATGCGCTGGGCCGGCAGTTTTTCGGCCTCAGCTTTCCGGAAGCCGATGAGTTCAACGCCATCAACGGCAACCAGTTCATCGCCGATCTGATGCCGCGCCATCCGATTTACACCGCCCTGCTGCCTGAAGCGGCGCGTGCCGCCATCGGCCAGCCGCACACCAAGGGCCGCGCCGCGCTGGCCATGCTGGAGGCCGAGGGCTTCCGCTTTGACAATTATATCGACATTTTCGATGGCGGCCCCACGGTTTCCAGCGAGATTGACCAGCTGAAAAGCCTGCGCACCGCGCGGACCAGTGACGTTGCCCGTCTGGCCGATCATGTCGATGCGCCGCCGCGCCTGATCGCCTGTGGCCAGCTGGCACAGTTCCAGGCCTTTGCCGCCCCGCTGGGCGATGCTGGCGCCTGCCTGCCCACCGCCACCGCCGCCGCGCTGGGCATTGGCCCGGGCACGAGGATCACCCATGTCGATTATTGAACTTGTCTCCACCAATCCCTGCACCGGCGCGGCCATCTGGACGGGTCCGGTTGGCGGGGTGGCCGCTGCCGTGGCCCGCGCCCGCGGCGCTGCGCCGGACTGGGCCGCCACGCCGCTGGCCAGCCGCATTGCCATCGCACGCGCCTTCAAGGCCGAGGTGGAGGCTGCGGCCGAGGCGTTTGCGCGGGCGATCGCCACGGAAACCGGCAAGCCGCTGTGGGAAGCCCGCACCGAAGTCGCCAGCGTGGCGGCCAAGGTGGAAATTTCCATCACCGCGCAGGCCGAACGCGCCGGTGAGAAGGTTGGTGAAGCCGCCGGCGTGCGCCAGATGTTGCGCCACAAGCCGCACGGTGTGCTGGCGGTGTTGGGGCCCTATAATTTCCCGGCACATCTGCCGGGTGGCCATATCGTGCCGGCGCTGCTGGCGGGGAATGTCATCCTGTTCAAGCCATCTGAGCAGACGCCGGCGGTGGCGGAATTCATGGCCGGTCTGTGGGCCAAGGCCGGGCTGCCGGACGGCGTTTTGAACCTCGTCCACGGTGGCGGCGATGTTGGCCGCGAACTGGCTGGGGCGGATATTGACGGCCTGTTGTTCACCGGCTCGGCGCATGTGGGTGCGGCCCTGGCGCGGCAGTTTGCCGACACGCCGCACCGCATTTTGGCGCTGGAAATGGGCGGCAACAATCCGCTGGTGGCGTGGAATCTGGATGATGTGGACGCCGCCGCTGCCACCGTGGTGCAATCAGCCTTCCTGTCGGCCGGGCAGCGCTGCACCAATGCGCGGCGGTTGATCTTGAGGCAAGGCGATGACCGGCTGGTCGAAGCCGTGCTGGCGCTGAGCGACCGCCTGATCGTCGGCGGCCCGTTTGATGAGCCGCAGCCGTTCATGGGTCCGGTGATTTCCAATGCGGCGGCCGATGGGCTGGAACGCGGCTGGGCCGGGCTGATCGCGGCGGGCGGCCGGGTGCTGCGCCCGTTGGTGCGTGCCCGCGCTGACCGGCCGTTCCTGTCACCCGCCGTGCTCGACATGACTGGCTGTGCGCCAGGCGACGACGAATTGTTCGGCCCGGTGTTGCAGATCATCCGCGTGCCCGATTGGGATGCTGCCATTGCGGCGGCCAACGCCACCCGCTTTGGCCTGGCGGCCGGGCTGATCGGCGGCGATGCCGCATTGTTTGATGATTTCTGGGCCCGCAGCCGCGCTGGCATCGTCAACTGGAACCGGCCCACCAATGGCGCATCGTCGGCTGCACCGTTTGGCGGCATCGGCGCCAGCGGCAACCACCGGCCCTCGGCCTATTATGCTGCCGATTATTGCGCTTATCCCGTGGCGACGCTGGCGGCCGATGCGCTGGGCGGCGGCATCACGACGGGGCTGCGCGCATGATCCGCGAAATCAACTTCGACGGCCTGATCGGCCCGAGCCACAATTATGCCGCGCTCAGCCTGGGCAACCTGGCCAGCGCCAAGCATGGCGGCGCCACGTCACGCCCGCGCGCCGCCGCGTTGCAGGGCATCGCCAAGATGCGCTTCGTGATGGGCCTGGGGCTCACGCAGGGCTTCCTGCTGCCGCTCGACAGGCCCAATGTCGGCTTCCTGCGGTCCATGGGCTTTGCCGGCAGCGACGAGCAGGTGATCGCCCGCGCTGCCGCTGAAGACCCGCGCCTGTTTGCCACCGCGGCCTCGGCCAGTTCGATGTGGACGGCCAACGCCGCCACCGTCTCGCCGGCGCCCGACACGGAAGACGGCCGCTGCCACATCAGCGCCGCCAATCTGTCGCGCATGGCCCACCGCAGCATCGAGCATCCCGAAACCCATGCGCAACTCGCGCTGGCCTTTGCTGATCCGGCCTTTGCTGTGCACCCGGCGCTGCCGGCCGCGTTCGGCGATGAAGGCGCGGCCAATTTCATGCGGCTGTGCGCCAGCCACGATGCGCCTGGCCTCGAAATCTTCGTCTATGGCGAGGAAGGCGGCCGCTTCCCCGCCCGCCAGAACCGCCGCGCCAGCGAAGCCATCGCCCGCCGCCACGGCGTGGCCAATGCGCTGTTCGTGGCGCAGAGCCAGATCGCCATCGACGCGGGTGCCTTTCACAACGACGTGGTCGCGGTCGCCAACGGCCATGTGCTGTTTGCCCACGAACAGGCCTTTGCCGATGCCGCCGGCCTGAAGGCGGACATTGCGCGGGCGATGCCCGAGGCGATTTATGTCGAGGTGCCGGCCAGCGCGGTCAGCCTTGCGGATTCAATCAAGTCCTATCTGTTCAACAGCCAGCTGCTCACGGTGCCTGATGGCAGTATGGCGCTTGTGCTGCCGAAAGAGGCGGAGGAAACGCCATCGGTGAAGGCGTATCTGGCGGCGCTGGTGGCGGGCAACGGCCCGATCCGCGCCGCGCATTTCGTCGATGTGCGCGAATCCATGCAGAATGGCGGCGGCCCGGCCTGTTTGCGCCTGCGCGTGGTGGCTGATCCGGCACGGGTGGATGCGCGCTTCTTGCTGGATGAAGCCAAGGCCGACCGGCTGGAGCGGCTGGTGGAGCGCTGGTGGCCGGCGGCGATCGGGCCGGCCGACCTGATGAACGCGGATTTGTGGCGCGATGTGAAGGCGGCGCGGGCAGCGCTGCTGGCGGCGTTGGGGCTGTAAAAGCTCCTCCCCAAACAAGTTTGGGGAGGACCATCCTCACCGGAACGGCGGCTCGTCAAACGCCCGCAATTTGCGGCTGTGCAGCGCCGGGCCCTCATCGCGCAGGATCATCATCGCTTCGATGCCGATCTGCAGATGTTCCGAAATCGCGCCTTCATAAAAGCGGTTGGCCTGGCCGGGCAGCTTGATTTCGCCGTGTAGCGGCTTGTCTGACACGCACAGGAAGGTCCCATAGGGCACCCGGAAGCGATAGCCTTGCGCGGCGATGGTGGCCGATTCCATGTCCACCGCCACCGCGCGGCTCTGGTTGAAGCGCAGGCTTGAGCGGGAATAGCGCAATTCCCAGTTGCGATCATCGGTGGTCACCACCGTGCCGGTGCGCAGCCGGGGCTTCAGCGCGTCGCCGGTCATGCCCGTCACCTTTTCGGTGGCGAGCTGCAGCGCCTTCTGCACTTCCGACAGGGCCGGGATCGGGATTTCCGGCGGCAGCACATCGTCCATCACATGATCATCGCGCAGATAGGCGTGGGCCAGCACATAATCACCAATGGCCTGGCTGGGGCGCAGGCCGCCGCAATGGCCGATCATCAGCCAGGCTTCCGGGCGCAGCACGGCGAGGTGATCGCAGATCGTCTTGGCATTGGCCGGGCCGACGCCGATGTTGACCAGCGTGATGCCGGTGCCGTTTGGCCCGATCAGGTGCCAGGCTGGCATCTGGTTCTTGCGCCAGGCAAAATCGGCGGCGGCACGGTTGGCATCAGGATCATCGGCGGTGATGTCCAGCCCGCCAGGACAGGCCAGGCGATCATAACCATTGCCCAACTGCCGGCAGGCCCAGCGCACAAATTCATCGACATAGCGGTGATAATTGGTGAGCAGGATATAATGCTGAAAATCCTCTGGCGCAGTGCCGGTGTAATGCTTCAGCCGGGCCAGCGAAAAATCGGTGCGCGGGCCATCGAACAGCGCCAAGGGCCGTTCATCGGCACGCGTGTCATCCCACAGGCCGTCGGCCAGTTCATCGCCAATCTGGCTCAATTCGGTGGTGGGAAAGTGCCGCGCCAGTTCGGCGGCGGCCACGCCTTCCAGGTTGAGATCGGCGGCGCCATCCAGCACATAGGGATAGGGAATTTCCACCTCTGACCGGCCAACCGACACCAGCACATCATAATCGGCCATCAACAGGCCCAATTGCTCTTCGAGATAGGCGCGGAACATCGCTGGGCGGGTGACTGTGGTGGCATAGGTGCCGGGGCGATTCAGCCGGGCAAAGGCGCGGA
Source organism: uncultured Sandarakinorhabdus sp. (assembly GCA_964535865.1). GTDB lineage: Bacteria > Pseudomonadota > Alphaproteobacteria > Sphingomonadales > Sphingomonadaceae > Sandarakinorhabdus. The sequence goes on from CAZHTW010000026.1 coordinate 15,523, forward strand.
CGGGGCGCAGCGCACGGCGTTCGCCGGAAAATTCGATGCGCAATTCCGGATAGGCCCAATCACCGCGCACGCGGCTGGAGCCATCAGGCGCGATGCCATCATCGATGAACTGTTTCAGCGCGGCGCGCAGATCGGCAACCGATTGGCTGTGGATTTCGATCAGCTGATCGACAAGGGTGGCAGGAGCAAGATTCATCTGGGGCCAATGCCACGAATTGCACCGGACTTTCCAGCCCCCTATGACAGAGCCATGAGCCAGTTTGACCTGACCGAAGACCAGACCGCCATCCAGGAGGTTGCCCGCCGCTTCACCGCCGAGGCGATCACCCCGCACGCGGCGCAGTGGGATGCCGAACATCATTATCCCAAGGATGTGGTGCGGGCGGCCGCCGCCCTGGGCTTTGGCGCGATTTATGTGAGCGAGGCCGGCGGCGGCATCGGGCTTGGCCGATTGGAAGCCGCGCTGATCATGGAGGCCATGGCCTATGGCTGCCCGTCCACATCGGCGTTCATTTCCATCCACAACATGGCGGCATGGATGGTCGATTGTTTCGGCAGCGAGGGGCTGAAGGCCAAATATCTGCCGGGGCTGGTCACCATGGATCAGATTGCCAGTTATTGCCTCACCGAACCCGGTTCGGGATCGGACGCGGCGGCGCTGAAAACCCGCGCCGTGAAGGATGGCGATCATTATGTGGTGTCGGGATCAAAGGCCTTCATTTCAGGCGCCGGGGTGAATGATCTCTATGTCACCATGGTGCGCACCGGGGTGGATGGGCCCAGGGGCATTTCCTGCCTGGTGATCGAGCGTGACATGAAGGGCGTGAGTTTCGGTGCGCCGGAACGCAAGCTGGGCTGGCGATCCCAGCCCACGGCACAGGTGAACTTCGACGAGGTGCGGGTGCCGGTGGAAAATCTGGTTGGCGCCGAAGGCCAGGGCTTTGCCATCGCCATGTCCGGGCTGGATGGCGGCCGGCTTAATATCGGCGCATGCTCGTTGGGCGGCGGCCAGCGGGCACTTGATGAGGCGCTGGCCTACACGCGCCAGCGCCAGCAGTTCGGCAAGGCGATCAGCGATTTTCAGGCCACGCAGTTCACACTGGCTGACATGGGCACCGAACTGGCCGCCGCGCGGGCGCTTCTGTATCAGGCGGCGGTGAAGGTGAGCGCGGGCACGCCCGACAAGACACAATTTGCCGCCATGGCCAAGCGCTTTGCCACCGATACCGGCATGGCGGTGGCCGATCGCGCCCTGCAACTGCACGGCGGCTATGGCTATCTGATGGATTATCCGGTGGAGCGCATCTTCCGCGACTTGCGGGTGCACCAGATATTGGAAGGCACCAACCAGATCATGCGCATGATCACGGCGCGCGAGATGCTGCGATTTTGCAATTGATGTTTGTTGTTAACCAAAAGCTGATTGCGAAGCGGGCCGAATCCTGATTGTCTGCACCCCTCATCGTTGTGTGGAGGTGCGTATGAAGCCGATTCTTGCTGTGGCAATAATCGTTAATATTTTGGTCGCAACGCCGGCGCTGGCAGGTTTCAGCCTGACCAACGACAATGGCGGCGACGGATTTGTGCTGGTCGATCCGCTCGAACCGCGCATCTTCACCCTGTTTGGCGCCAACAATGCGCCCGATATCGACAGCGGCTTCACCAACGTGACCACCTATGGCGACCAGGCCACCTCCGCTCGCGTCATCAATGTGCGCTGGAGCCATGTGACTGCCGACACCATCGCCCGCTGGGATCCGGGTGGCTGGTTCGTCAACAGTGATTTTTTTCCACTGACTGACGACAATGTGCCGGGCAATGTGCTGCAGGGCGGCGCGTTCCAGATTGCAGTGAACCCTGGCGACCAATGGGGCTTTTATATCAGCTCGACTGACAGTTTTGGCGGCGGTGCCATCATGCACATCTCCACCGTGCCGGAACCGGCGAGCTGGGCCATGCTGATCGCCGGCTTTGGCCTCAGCGGCGCCATGCTGCGGCGCCAGCGCGCGGCCCGGGCGGCCGCCTGAACTGGACAGCCCCCCTCAAAAGGGGCTTTCCAACCCTGGCTCAAGCCGTCACTCTGCGGGCATGACTGCGCCTTCATCTCCCCCACGTTCCGCGCCGCGCCTGTTGCCGGTTTTTGCCTGCCTCAATGCGGTGATCGCGCTGGCGTTCGGCACCTTTGCCGCGCACGGCATCGACGATCCGCAGTCGAGGGACTGGATCATGACCGGCGTGACCTTCCAGTTGCCGCATGTGGCGGCGGTGTTCGCGCTGCTGGCCTGGCGCAATTCGCCGTTCGTGCACAGCGGTGCCTGGGCCGTGAGCATCGGCAGCTTCATCTTCGCGATGGACCTGAACCTGCTGGCCATGGGCGCGCCGCGCTGGGTGGCGGCGCTGGCCCCGGCCGGCGGCACTGCCATGCTGTTCGGCTGGCTGTGGCTGGCGATCATCGCCTATGCCGGCGATGCACTGAAGCGGTTCGAGGGCTGAATCAATCCCGGAAGCTGGGATCGGCGCGGTCCAGCTTCCTGAGCAGGGCCGGCCAGGCCAGCATGTTGCCCACCAGCTTCAGGCCCATGCGGCCCTGATCGGCGGCCTTTTCCGGGGTGCCCTGCGGCGGATGGTTGATCAATTCCTGCCCGCCGGCCAGCGCCAGGCACTGGGCTTCGCAGGCGCGTTCCAGGAAATACATCTTGATGAAGGCTTCGGCCACGGTTTCACCCACCGTCAGCGTGCCGTGGTTGCGCAGGATCATCGCTGTTTTCGTCGGGCCCAGATCGGCCACCAGCCGTTCGCGCTCATCCAGATCGGTCGCGACGCCTTCATAGTGGTGATAGGTGATTTCATCGCGAATCAGCATGGCGGTCTGGGTGAGTGGCATCAGCCCTTCGGCATGGGCGGACACCGCCTGGCCGTGCGGCGTGTGCAGGTGGATCACCGCATGGGCGTCTTCGCGTGACATGTGGATGGCCGAATGGATGGTGAAGCCGGCGGCATTGGTGCGGTAGGGCGTTTCCATCACCGGATTGCCGTGCACATCGATCTTCACGAGGCTGGACGCGGTGATTTCCTCGAACATCAACTCATAGGGGTTGATCAGGAAATGATGCTCTGGCCCCGGCACGCGCACCGATAGATGGGTGAAGATCAGATCATCCCAGCCATGCATCGCCACCAGACGATAGGCCGCGGCCAGATCGACGCGCAGCGCCCATTCCTCGGCCGAAACCTGATCCTTCACACTGGGCGTCTTCAGTTGCGTGGCCATGGTTCTTCCCCTCAGTCCGGTCTCAATCTGCACCCTTGCCGCGCGCGCGGCCATAGGCCCCGGTGCGGCATGCATCCGAACAATAGCGCACTTCATCCCAGTCGCGCGCCCATTTTTTCCGCCAGCTGAATGGCCGGCCACAAGCAGCGCAATCTTTGCTGGGCAGATCGGCTTTCTGGCGCATTTTGGCCATGGTGGCGGCCTCCCTTCATATTGTAACAAGTGCCGGTGTATTGGCAGCAGCGTCTAAAGGGGAATCAGCCATGCGTCCTGCCATCGATCGTCGCGCCTTTCTTGCTGCCTCTGCCGCGGGCCTGATCCTGCCGGTGCGCCCGGCGCTGGCGCGGGTGTGGCCGGCCAGCGGCTTCACCCACGGCGTCGCCTCCACACCCACCGGCGCTGGCGCAGTGAAATTGTGGACGCGCTTTGCCAGCGTGACCGGCGCCGCCACCGCCCTCAAGCTCGACGTGGCTGAAGACGAAGGCTTCGTCCGCATCATCGCCCGCGCCGAGGCCGTCGCCGGTCCCGACACCTGGGGCACCGCCCAGGCCGAAGTCACCGGCCTGCCCGACGGCAAATGGCTCTGGTATCGCTTCACCGCGCCCGACGGCCGTGTGTCGACCATTGGCCGCACCAAGACGCTGCCGGCCGGCAAGGTCGACCAGCTCAAACTGGCGGTGTTTTCCTGCTCCAACCGGCCGTTCGGGCATTTCAACGCCTATGCCCATGCCGCTGCCCGTGATGACATTGATGCGGTGATCCACCTGGGCGATTATATCTATGAATATATGGTCGGCGTGTATCCGCCCAACGTGATGCCCGGCCGTGAGACGCTGCCGGCCGACGAGATCATCATCATCGATGATTATCGCCAGCGTTATGCCAGCTATCGCGCCGATCCGGCGCTGCAGGCCATCCATGCCCGCTTCCCGATGATCGCCATCTGGGATGATCATGAATTCGCCAATGACACCTGGAAGGGTGGCGCCGAAAATCACCAGCCGGCCGAAGGCGTGTGGACCCTGCGCCGTGATGCGGCGATCAAGGCGCACCGCGAATGGCTGATGAGCCCGGAACGGCCGTGGCAGCGGCTGGATTTCGGCAACCTGCTTTCGGTGATGACGCTGGACACCCGCATGACCGGCCGGGATCAGCAGCTGAACCTCAACGCCGCGCTGAAGGCCGGGCCCGAAGGCATCAAGGCCTTCCAGACGGGCGAATGGCAAAACCCGGCCCGCACCCTGCTGGGCAGCGAGCAGGAAGCCTGGTTTGCCGGTGAAATCGCCCGCAGCGTGAAGAGTGGCCAGCGCTGGCAGTTGATCGCCCAGCAGGTGGTGATGGGCGATCTGTTCACCCCGAAGAATGCCGCGGAATGGCTCGGCGCCGACGCCGATGCGCGGACCCAGGGTTATATCAAGGGCGGCATTGCCGCCGCGCAGGCTGGCATTCCCGGCGCCCAGGACATGTGGTCAGGTTATCCCCACGCCCGCCGCCGGCTGTTGAAGGCCATGGCCGATGCCGGGGCCAATCCGATCGTCATCGCCGGGGACAGCCATAATGCCTGGGCCTTCAACCACAGCCTGGATGGCAAGCCGGTGGCGGCCGAATTCGGCGTGCAGTCGGTCACCTCGCCGGGCTATGAATCCGCCTTCAAGGCCGATCCTGCCCTGATCCGTGCCGGGCTGTTGCAAAGCTCGCCGGGGCTGCAATGGTGCGACACCAGCCGGCGTGGCTATCTCACCCTGTCGTTCAATGCGCAGGAAACCCGCTGCGACTGGGTGTTCATGGACACGATCAAGGCGGTTTCCACCGCCACCAGCACCGGCCAGGCCGCGGTGGTGAAATTTGACAAACGTAAGATGACGCTGGCCTGAAATATTGCTAAATCGGGCAGGTGATCCGGTTCGCCTGTCGCCTTGCCCTGATGTTGCTGCTGTTGCTGCCCGTTCCGGCGGCGGCAGCCATCTGTGATGCCGTGTGGCGCGATGCGGAGCGGGCGCGGGCCATCCCGCTGCGGCTGTGGCTGCCGGCGGGCAGCGCCAGGGTGCCGGCGGTGATCTGGACGCCGGGCCTGGGGGCCGATGTTGGCGCCGGCGGCCAATGGGCGCGGGCCTGGGTGACGGCCGGGCTGGCCGTGATCGTGGTGCAGCATCCCGGCAGTGACCGCGCTGCTTATCCGCCCGGTGGCAGCCCGGCCGAACGGCTGGCCCGCGCGCAGGCCAGCACTGGCGCGGCCCAGCAGATCGCGCGTGCCGGTGATCTCAGCTTTGTGCTGGATGAACTGGCGCGCGGCAACCGGTTTGGCGGCTGCGATTTTGCGCGCATCGATCCCGATCGCGTTGGCGTGGCCGGGCACAGCATGGGGGCGTGGGCGGTGCAGGGCCTGGCCGGGCAGATGGTGGCCGGCGAACGGCGCTTTGTGGATCGGCGACCGCGGGCGTTTCTGGCGTTTTCCGGCACGCTGGCGCCTCAGGCCAGCATGGATGGCATCGGCCGGCCCTATATGGTGATTTCCGGTACCCGTGATGGCAATCCCGGCGATGATGTGGTGGTCAGCCGCACGGCGCCATGGCGCAGCCTGCCGGCCGACGGGCGCAAATATCTGGCGATGTTTGGCGATGCCACCCACATGATGTTTGCCGGCAACCGCCCGGCTGCCGCCCCTTTGGGCCGCGAGGTGGAACGCGGCGTGATCCGCCTGACCACCGCCTTCTGGCGCCGCTGGCTGCTTGACGATGCCACCGCCGATGCCGTGCTGGCCAACCCTGGCCTGCGCCCGGTTGATCTGTGGGCCCGCAAATAGGCCATCAATACCGTTGACTCGCCGGTTGGCGTGGGTGCAACGCTTGAAATCGATGTGCTATAGACTCATCTCCCTTTCCCCAAGGAGTTCACGATGGCGGCTTCAACAATCAAGTCGGATTATTTTGGGACATTTCTCGGGACGGCGTTGGGGATGACCGATGCCGAAATGCCACCCTCCGCCGCCAGCGCATCGATTCAGAAGGATTTGCTGAACACTCTGTCGCGAGAAGACAAGCCAGTCTCAATCGCGGAATTGATCAAGCAGATGGAGGCTCCGCCATCTGCGATTGTGCACGCATTGCGGGAACTGGCCCAGGCAAATTTGCTGACCATGCATGATGAAGTCGCTTCAGTGACTGACTTGGGGCGGCGGCTGGTGTTCTGATCGCTGTCGCCATACACTTGCGCTCTGATGGGGGATCATTGCGGCTATGTTGTCGATCTGGGATTTTGCCCTTGTTGGGTCGATTGGTGGTCTGCTTGGACTGTGTGAACTCCTGACCCGTTATCGGGATGAGCCTCGTCAGGCCGTTATCAACACCGCGGGAGCGCTCTACACGCTGACAAATGCGCTCGCCGCAGTCGTCGCATTGTTCATGCTGAATGTGTTTGACGTGGATTTTGGCCTCAAGGGGCCAGAGAATGCCGAAAAACTGCGCGTGACGCTGCTGCTGGTCGGCGGCCTGGGCTCCATGGCCTTTTTTCGCAGCTCGCTGTTCACCTTGAAGTTGGGCGAAAAGGATGTGCCTCTTGGCCCCGGCCTGATTCTTCAGATCTTGCTCGACGTCACCGATCGCGCGGTTGATCGCGGCCGGGCGGAACCGCGCGCCCTTGCCATCACTGAAATCATGAATGATTTTGATTTCGAAAAGGGAAAATTGGCGCTGCCAGCCTATTGTTTCACTTTGATGCAAAATGTTTCAAGCGAAGAACAGAATGCCGTGGGTGAGCAGGTGAAGAAGCTGGAGAGCGCCACCATGTCATCCCGGATCAAGGCCTATCTGCTGGGCCTGCTGCTGCTCAATGTTGTGGGCGAAGATGTTCTGCGCGCTGCCATCAAATCATTGGGCGATGAAATCAAACAGGTTTAGCCTTCACGCCAGTTCGCCCGCCAGAAAATCCGCCACCACATCCAGCTCCACATCGCGCGACACGAAACTCTGCCCGATCCCGCGCGACAGGATGAAGGCCAGCCGGCCGCCGCTCATCTTCTTGTCTTGCCGCATGTGATCGATCAGCCGGGCTGCATCGCAATCCAGGCCCAGCGCGCACGGCTGGGTGACAAAGCCCAGCGCGGCCAGATGCGCCGTCACCCGCGCGGCGTCATCGGCCGGGCACAGGCCCAGACTGGCCGACAGCCGATGCGCCAGCACCATGCCCAATGCCACCGCCTCGCCGTGCAGCAGGCGGCTGGAAAAGCCGGTTTCGGCCTCGAAGGCATGGCCAAAGGTGTGGCCAAGGTTGAGCAGCGCGCGGATGTCATCGGTTTCGCGCTCATCGGCGGCGACCACGGCAGCCTTGGCGCGGCAGCTGTGGGCGATGGCGTGCATCTGGGCATTGGCATCGCCGGCCAGCACGGCCGCGGCGTTCGCCTCGCACCAGGCGAAGAAATCCGCATCGTTGATCAGGCCATATTTCACCACCTCGGCATAACCGGCCATCAGTTCGCGGCGGGGCAGGGTGGCCAGCACCAACGGATCGATCAGCACGGCGGCCGGCTGATAAAAGGCCCCGACCAGATTCTTGCCGGCGCGGGCATTGATCGCGGTCTTGCCGCCCACGCTGCTGTCAACCTGGGCGAGGAGCGTGGTCGGCACCTGCACGAACCGGCAACCGCGCCGCAGCATCGAACAGGCAAAGCCCACCAGATCGCCGATCACCCCGCCGCCCAGGGCCACCACCGCATCGCTGCGCTCCACCCCCAGTTCGAGCAGGCGTTCGACCACCAGTTGCAGATGCGCCCAATCCTTGGTCGCTTCCCCGGCCGCCAGCACGATGGGTTCCAGCCTTACGCCGGGCAGGCCGGCGGCCAGCGCCGGCAGATGATGGGCAGCCACCGTTTCATCCGTCACCACCACCAGGCGCTGGCCGCGCGCGAACGGCGCCAGCAGGCCGGCGGCATTGGCCAGCAGGCCGGGCTGGATATGGATGGGATAGGCGCGCGTGCCCAGCGCGACATCAACGATCATGGCGCGATATCCTTGGGTTCGGCGGCGGCCAGCGCGGTGATGATGGCATCCACCGTGTCGCTGTGCGGGCCGGGTTTGCTGGCAACGCGGATGGGCGCCAGCGCATAGACGGGGTTTCGCACCGCCGCCAGTTCACGCAGCACCTGGCCGGGATCGCGCCCGGTCAGCAGCGGCCGCCCGCCGCGCCGCCGCACCCGATCCACAAGGGTGGTGATGTCGGCATCCAGCCACACCGCCTGGGTGCGCGCCAGGATCAGGGCGCGGGTTTCATCCTGCATGAAGGCGCCGCCGCCGGTGGCGATCACCTTGGGGCTGCCATCGATCAACCGGGCGATCACGCGGCGTTCGCCGTCACGAAAATGCGCTTCGCCAAAACGCTCGAAGATTTCCGGGATGGACAGGCCGGCGGCCAGCACGATCTCGTCATCCGCGTCCACGAACGGCAGGGTCAACCGATCAGCCAGCCGCTTGCCGATGCTGGATTTTCCCGCCCCCATCAGGCCGATCAGCGTGATCGGCCAACGCGCGGCGCGCGCCAGCAGCGCGGCGCTGTCATCAGGGATTTTCGGGTCGCCGTCCATTGCGCTCAACGCAGGGGTCCAAACTCTATCAGGAACAGGGTCGTCACGGTGTCAGGACGGTCGATGGAAGTGAGCGAGTGCGGCCAGATAGCAGCGCTATCTGGCAATCGAGCGAGCGCGCCATCGACCGTCCTGACACCGCCCAAAGGGTGGGCTGGAAAGGCAATATGGCCCAGGAAGGCTTTGGGTTGCGGTCGCTTGCCGGGGGCGATGCCCCGCTTGCGCGCGCGCGCCTAGCCATATTGCCTTTCAAGCCCATGCCGACCCTGTTCCTGATAGAGTTTGGACCCTATACACCGGGGCATGGGCCCTGCAAGCAAGCGCAATTTCAAACGCCGGCATCTTGCCATGCTGGCCGGCGCGGTGGCGATGGCCGTGCCGGTGGCCGGGCAGCGGCCGGACACGCCCAAATCGCTGCTGCCGCCGGGCTTTGATGCGCCCGCCCCCGCGCCAGCCACTGCGCCGGAACCGCTGCTGCCTGGCCTTGCCGCGCCGGACGCCGCGCCCGCTGATGCGCCCTTGTTGCCCGACGCCGAAGCTGCGCCCGCCCTGCCCGCGGCCGATCCCTTTGCCGGCGGGGTGATGCTGCCGCCGGGCGCGCCGATCGGCACGCTGGGGCCGGCCAATGGCGGGCTGCCGATCACTGCCTTTGCCGGCAGCAAGGGCCGTTTTGTCGGCGCCTTGGCGGGCCGCATCGCCCGGCCGCTCACCGCGCGCTGGGCGACCATCATGCTGTCCCGCGCCCTGCTCACCCGCGCGCCGACACCGGCGGGGGTGAATGATGGCGATTGGGTTGCCGCGCGCGCCGGGTTGTTGCTGCGGATGGGTGTGCTGGATGGCGCGCGCCGGTTGATCGATGCGCTGCCAGTGGATCGCTACACGCCCGCCACCTATCAGACCGCCGCGCAGGTGAGCCTGGCAGCCGGTGACATTGCCGGACTGTGCCCGATTGCCGCCACCGGGCGCGCGCTGTCACCATCGCCGCTGTGGGATCTGGCCTGGGGCATGTGTGCCGCGATGGACGGCGATGATATCACGGCGGCCAATCTGATGGACGCGCTGCGCAGCCAGCGCCGCCGGGTGTCCAGTTTCGATGTGCGGCTGGCCAGCCGTGTGGTGGTGTTGGCCGGTGGTGCCGGCCGCGCCGACGGCATCAATTGGGAAGAAGTGCCGGGCATGACGCTGTATCGCTATGGTGTTGCCACGGCGGCCGGCGTGCCGGTGCCGGCTGACCGGCTGGCCGCGCTGGGCCCTGCCCATGCCGGCTGGGCGGTGCGCAACCCCGGCCTGGCCGATGCGACGCGTCTGGCCTTGTTGCGGCCAGCGGCGGCCATGGGCGCGCTTTCGGGGCAGGAGCTGGCCGGCGGTGTCGCCGCGCTGTCGCCCGCCGATGCCAGCGGCGGCTTTGCGGCCGGCAGCCGGGCGGCGCTGCTGCGCGATGCCTTCACCGCCGGCAGTGCTTCGGCGCGCGGCGCGGCGCTGGCGGCGCTGCGCGGCGATGGCCGGGATTTTGGCGCACTGATCGAAACCGCCGGGCCGGCTGCGGCGTTGAAGCCCGATGCCGCGCTGGCCGATCAGGCCGATATGATCATCGCCGCGCTGCTCGCCGTGGGCGATGTGCGCCGCGCCGGCACCTGGTGGCCTGTGGCCGCAGCCGCCGATGCGGCGGTGAAGGCGCGGGCCTGGGCCTTGCTGGCGGTGGCCGGCGCGCAGCCCGCCACGGCGGCGGGGTTCAAGGATTTTGTCAGCCAGTCCGGCGCGTCCGATCATGGCCAGGCCATGCTGGCGGCGGCATTGGCCGGCCTGAATCGCGGCGGCGACTGGGCGGATGCCAAACGGAACCGGGTGCAGCCGCTGTCGAACCACTGGACGGCGGCGCTGGCGGCGGCCAGCCGGCGCGGTGCGGCGGGCGAAGTGATGCTGCTGGCCGCCACCGGGCTGCAGGCGGCCGGCACCGGCGGTTGGGCCGATGTGCCGCCAGCGCATGTGGAGGCGATCGTGGCGGCGCTGGTCGCCTGCGGACGGGGCACGGAGGCAAGGCTGCTCGCCGCCGAAGCGGTGATGCGGACCGGTATGCCGTGATCGGAGACCGCATTATTGGCGACAGCGGGGCCATCGCCCTGTTCCTCGATCATCTGGCCAGCGAGCGCGGCGCAGCGAAGAACACCATCCTGGCTTATGGCCGCGATCTCAACCAGGCCAGTGACTGGCTGGGCGGCGCGCTGGCAGCCGCCGACGCGGCAGCATTGGCGCGGCTGGCCCGGCACTGGGCGCCGCTGGCCCGGGCCAGTGCGGCGCGAAAAGCCTCGGCGGTGCGGCAGTTCCTGGCCTTCCTGATGGCCGATGGCCTGCGCCATGATGATCCCGGCCGCGATCTCGCCCTGCCGCAAAGCGCCCGGCCGCTGCCGAAGACGCTGGGGGCCGGCGATGTCGAGCGCCTGTTCGCCGCGCTGGCCGAACAAGTGGCGGCGCGGCCGGATGATCCGGCCGTGTTGCGCCTCTCCGCCCTGTTTGAGCTGCTCTATGGGTCCGGCCTGCGCGCCACTGAGCTGGTCAGCCTGCCGCGTGCCAGCGTGCGGGCCGGGCGGGGGCACATGGTGGTGCTGGGCAAGGGCAACAAGGAACGGCTGGTGCCAGTGAGTCGCCGGGCTGAGGCCGCCGTGCTGGCCTGGGCCGTGCATGTGCCGGAAACAACCAAGTTCATGTTCCCCGCCGGGCGCGGCGGTGGCCATCTCTCCCGCCTGCGGCTGTGGCAATTGGTGAAGGCACTGGCGGCGCAGGCCGGCGTTGCGCCCGACCGCATTTCGCCGCACGTGTTGCGCCACGCCTTTGCCACCCATCTGCTCGATGGCGGGGCGGACTTGCGTGCGGTGCAGATGTTGCTGGGCCATGCCGATATCGCCACCACGCAAATTTATACCCATGTCGCCGCCGCCGCGCTGGTGGAGCTGGTCAACCGGCGGCATCCGTTGGCCGATGGCGTTGCAATGCGCCGCGAATCCGCCCAATAACCACCGCCATGGCCATCCGTATCGCCACCTGGAACATCAACAGCGTCCGCGCCCGCGCCGATATCGTGGAGCAATTCCTGCGCGATTCGTCACCCGATGTGCTGTGCCTGCAGGAAACCAAGGTCGCCAACGACATCTTCCCGCACGAACTGTTTGAAAAGCTGGGCTATACCCACCGCATCTTGAACGGGCAGCGCATGCACCACGGTGTCGCCACCATCAGCCGCGTGCCGCTGGATGGCGCCTGGCGATACGACTGGCAGGACAATGGCGAGGCCCGCCACATCGGCGTGCGCCTGCCCGGCGGCGTGCTGCTGGAAAATGTCTATGTGCCCGCTGGCGGCGATGTGCCTGACCGCGAGGTGAACCCCAAGTTCGGCCAGAAGATGGATTTCATCGAACGCATGACCCGTTGGTCCGAAGGGCTGAAGGAACCGGCGGTGATCGTCGGTGATTTCAACATCGCCCCGCTGGAATGCGATGTGTGGAACCACAAGGCGCTGCTCGATGTCGTCAGCCACACGCCGATGGAGGTCGCTGCGCTGAACGGCCTGCAGCAAAGCCACGACTGGGTTGATCTGGGCCGCCACTTCAACCCGGCGCCCGAGAAATTCTTCACTTGGTGGAGCTATCGCAACACGGATTGGCGCGCGTCTGACCGTGGCCGCCGGCTGGATCATATCTGGGCCTCGCCCAGCGTGGCCAAGGTGGCATCCCGGTTCGAAGCCGTGAAGGACGCCCGCGACTGGGGCAAACCGTCCGATCATATTCCTCAGATTGTCACGCTGGACCTGTGAGCATCGCGGCGGACTATCTGGCCGAAGCCGCCAGTGATGCCTTGCGCCGGGGCCGTGCGGTGGGGGTGGGCGGTCTTGCCATATTGTCGGCCGAACTGGCCGATGCCGATGCGCTGGCCGCGCTGGAAGCCCATGCACGCGCCGGCCTGATCATCACCGCGCGCCGCGCCGCCGTGCTCAACCTGGCCAACCAGATTGCGGCGGCGGCGCCCGATCCGGAACCGGTGTGGGTGGATCGGCCCGATTGGCTAGATCTGCCCGGCAGCCGTGCCGTGGCCGATCCGGTGCTCGATCTCGCCACCCCGTTCAAGGGCCCGTTCCGCACCCGCGCGCTGGCTGGCGATGCCGCGTCGGCGCGCGCGGCCATCGCGCTGGTCAAACATGCCGGGCTGATCCCCGCCGTCTATGCCGTGCCGCTGGCCGGGATGGCACCCGCCATCCTTTGCCCGGCCGAAGCCGCGATGGCCCTGCCCCCCGCGCAGGCGCGGGTGCATGTGTCCAGCCGCGCCCGCCTGCCGCTGGCCAGCGCGGAGGATTGTCAGGTCGTCGCCTTCCGCCCGGCCGATGGCGGGCCGGAGCATCTGGCGCTGATGATCGGTGACCCGGATGCGCGCCAGCCGGTGCTGGCCCGCATCCACAGCAGCTGCCTCACCGGCGATGTGCTCGGCAGCCTGAAATGCGATTGCGGGCCGCAATTGCACGCCGCCATCGCCGCCATCGCCGCCAACCCCGGCGGCGGCATCCTGCTCTATCTGCAACAGGAAGGCCGCGGCATCGGCCTGCTCAACAAGTTGCGCGCCTATGCCCTGCAGGATCAGGGCTGGGACACGGTCGATGCCAACACCCGCCTGGGCTTTGAACCGGATGAGCGCGACTTTTCAACGGCCGCCGCCATGTTCAAGGCGCTGGGCGTGAACAGCGTGGCGCTGATGACCAACAACCCGCTGAAGGTGGAAGGCCTTGCCGCCCACGGCTTTGCCGTCAGCCGGGTGGCGCACGACATGCCGCCCAACACCCACAACGCGCATTATCTTGCCACCAAACGCGACCGGCAGGGGCATATGCTGTGACCATCTTTCACGCTGACCCTGCCGCCGGCACGGTCAGCGCGTTCGGCGAAACCCACGCCGCCAGCTTCGGGAAGGGCGGCTATTGCCCCGCCGCCGACAAGCGCGAAGGCGACGGCAAGACGCCGCTCGGCCTCTGGCCCATCCGCGCCGCGCTCATCCGCCCTGATCGCCTGCCTGCGCCCGCCACCCGCCTGCCGTGGCGCTGGCTGCGCCCCTCTGACGGCTGGAGCGACGGCGCCACTGACCCGGCCTACAACCGCCCCGTCACCGCCCCGCACCCCTTCAGCTTTGAGGCCCTGTGGCGGGACGACCACGCCTACGACCTCATCCTCGTCCTCGCCCACAACGACAGCCCACCCATCCCCGGCCTCGGCAGCGCCATCTTCTGGCATGTCCGCCAACCCGATGGCCGCCCCACCGAAGGCTGCGTGGCGATGGAGCGGGGCGTGCTGGCGCGCTGGCTGGATGCGATGGCGCCGGGGGATGCGGTCGCGAGTTCAGTGGCGTGACGGAACGGAACAGCGGCCTGCGGCGGGCAGGGCCTGAGGCCCCGCGCACGCTGTTGCGATTGCGACACCATGCCGGCCAGATGTGGTTTGCGACAAAGCGGTTACCGTTATATGACATAACGATGACAGTGCTTGCCGAATCCATCCGTCCGCCCTCCAAAATGCTGTGGGCCGCCGAATTGCCGCGTGCCGCCTGGACGGTGATGAACATGCCGCGCCACAAGAACCTGCTGCGCGGCGAACAGACCGGTGACGGCCGCCCGGTGATGCTGCTGCCCGGCCTGATGCAAGGGGAGCGGGCGTTTTTCCCGCTGCAGCGCTTTTTGCGCGACCGTGGCTACCAGGCGCACAGCTGGGGCTTGGGCCGCAACTTCGGCGCGCGGACCACCGGCGCCCAGGCCGAACAGCTGATCGAACGCCTCGAAGCGATCGCCGCCACCGACGGCCCGGTGACCCTGATCGGCGTCAGCCTTGGCGGCATGATGGCCCGGCTGGTCGCCCAGCGCCGGCCCGATCTGGTGCGCGAAGTCATCACCATCAGCTCGCCCTTCGCCGGCAGCGGCAAGGCCACCCATGTCTGGCGCGTCTTCGAATGGGCCACCGGCGAACGGCTCGATGATCCGGCAGTCGCCGCCCGCAGCGCCGAAATCGCCGCCCCCCTCCCCGTCCCCAGCACCGCCATCTGGAGCCAATCCGACGGGCTGGTCGCCGGCCAAATCTGCCGCGACAACCACGGCCGATCTATCGAGATCAGCAGCAGCCACCTGGGCGTTCAGATCCGGCCCGACGTGTTCCTGGCGGTGGCAGGCGTCCTAGAAGGCCGCTGATTACAGGCAATGGCGCCGGGGGACGCGGTTCCTGTTTCACCGGAGTGAAAAGGGGCCTCCGGCGGGCAGGGTCGAGGACCCTGCACCCGATTTGACTTTGGCTAGAGCATTATGGCCGCTTTAGGATCGTATTCGGACATTGCGATTCAGGCCCTCATATGGTCTGTTGTGATGATGAAGTTCGCAAATGCACTGCCCCTTACTGTCGGCTGGATTGCTGTCTGGCTAGCCAATGCACTCCTTTTCCCTCTGGGGTTGATGCTATTTGATATGGTTGGCGGTGTCGTATCTGTTTTCATCAGTCTTTTCTTGATCATGGTAGCCGCTTGCATCGTCTTTGTCGGCGCTGAAAGTGCTTGGGAAGAACGAAGTGTAATGGCGCTTTTCGTCCACGCCTTGGTGCCGGCGATTGCAATGGGACTCAGCGTGTTGACTTTAACCAAACCGGCCCTTGAGCTTTCTTGGCAGACCCTAAATGGTCCCAGGGATGTGCCCATTTGGTGAGGGCTAGAGCCACTTCCCGCCAATCCGCCCGATAACAACCGGGTGAAGCGCCGTCGCCCCTGCTCGCCGGAGGCCACTCTTATTTCAACGCCTCGTCATACCAGGCCGCCACATCGTCCCGCATCTTGGCCAGTTCGCTCTCCGCCAGGTAGATCATGTGGCCCGACTGGTAATAGGTGAACTTGATGTTCCGGTTGAGATCGACCGGCAGCAGCATGTGGGCGGCATCGAACTCTGCGCCATAAAACGGCGTCGCCATGTCATAATAGCCGTTCAGGAACAGTATCTTCAGCTTCGGATTGGCCCGCATGGTGAAGGCCAGGTCCACCGCCGTGTTGGGCGTTGTCTGCACCCCGCCGCGC